>JACPWC010000029.1 GCA_016197225.1 Chloroflexota bacterium | reverse complement strand
CGCCCCGGTCTGCGGGTTGAAGAGGCCAAGCTCGATCCGGTAGCAACCGTCTGAAGCGGGCGCGGTGAGCGGGATGCGGCGGATTTCGTGGATAGACTCGCCGGGTTGCCAGAGCCAGACGGGGTAAATGCCGCCCAGGCTCGCCCCGCCCGACAGGCCAGCCACGTTTCCGGCGCAGTCGAGGGCGTTGGCAAAAATGTCTTCGCCCGACGGCGCGTTGACGCGCCAACTGAGCCTGACTTCAATCGTCTGACCCTGCAATCTTGCCTGGGCGTCGGTGAGCCAGATGCGGTCTTCGAATGAGACAACAGCCTTGCCGCTGGCCGGGCGGACGTTGCCCACTTCGAGAAATTGAATGTCGTCGTCGGCGTACTGAACGACCGCCACTCGGTCGGCGGCCCGCACCCGCTCGGCCATCACGTTCCAGTCAAGGTCCTGGCCCCAGGTCGTGAAATAGATGTCTTTGAGGGCCGGGAAGATGAGGGGAAAAGAGACGGCTTCCACTTTGTAAGTGTTGCGAGTATGAATCCAGGCGGCCACTTCCATGTCGGTATATGACGGAACGACGACGACGCCCTCACCTTCAAAGCCGAGCGCGTAGGTGGATTGAACGGGGGCTATCCAATCGGTGGCGTTGACGACGAGCAGTTTGCCGGTTGGGTAGGCGCGAACGTGTTCGACGAACGTCCACAACGGGTCGAGGCCCAGATGATACAGCCGGGCTTCACGAGCAAGGTGAACGATCGGGACTAAGCTGATGGCCGCCACTGCAACAACGGCGGCTCCAGCTTTGGCCGGTGGCATTAGCCGTTCAAGGCGGCGGACGCCTTCGATAATCGTCGCCGCCCACAGAATGGCGGCGGCAGGTGCGGTGTAAACCATGAGCCGGGTGCTGGTCAGCACGTAAGGGTAAGGCAGGGTAAGCATGGCCGGCAGGGCGGCAACGTAGCAGTAGCCCAAACCAAAGGCCAGCCAGCGCCATTTGCGCCCGACGATCCAGGCCAATGTCAGGGTTGCTATTCCCAGGATTCCAACTGCCGCATTGTTGGGCAAGCCGAAATTCATTATTGCTTTGGCTAGAAATTGGGTGGGGAAGGTTAGCCCTTCGAGGAAGAACACTGAGTTCAGGGCGGCGGTTTGCAAGCCGACCCACAAGGTTTCATCCACGACGCGGTCTTTCGGGACGCTCAGCCACCAGGGCAGGTAAATAATGTTGGCGAGCAGGGCGGCGGCAATCACTGCCAGGGCAGTGATCGAACGCTTTGTTTTCAGATCAGCCAGCGTCACTTTTTGTCGCAGGAGGTAAGCGGCATAACATACGGCCATCAGCCCGGCGCTGGTCAAACCGGATTCGTGGCCGAAGGGCGCAAGGGCGGCGAGCGCAACCGCGGCGACGGCCCAGGGCATCCTGGTCGTCTCGACGAACTTGAGCAAACACACACTTGCGCCCAGGCTGATGACGGTAATGACCAGGTGAAAAACGTTGTTGATGGATGGCACGACCTGAGCATTGAACGGAAAGACGCTCATCAATGTCGCCGCCAGCCAGGCGATCAAGTCAGTGTCATCGGTTGCTAACTGCTTTGCCAAAGCTCCTGTCAGCCAACAACTCAGGATAAGGGCGATGAGGTTGATTGCGTGAAAGGGAGAGGGGTTGGTGGGGCCAAACACGATCTCGGTAAGCCGCCACAAAGTGAAGCCAATGGGCCGATAATGGGGTTGCCCAACGCCAGTCGTCCAAACCTCAAACAATGTTTTGCCAAACAGGCCTTTGAGTAGCGGCAGGTCATCCCAAAAGAACGGCAGGGAGAGAGCAGGGCCGTAGAGGGTGAAGGCCAGGATGGGCGGGGTGAGCCAAAAGAGGAGTTTGGTGAGACGCATAAAGGAAATTCACCACAGAGACACAGAGAACACAGAGTTTTAATAGCCGTTAGAGATGCGTGGTGAATCTACTTCCCATCAATCCATTTCGCCGCCAGGGCAGGCAGGTTAGCCAGCGGCCCGTCGCGGCGGGTGCAGTTGGGAAGCGAGTCGATAAAGAGGCGGCCATACCGTTTGGTGATCACCCGGCTGTCGAAGATAACGACCACGCCGCGATCCTGTTTGGAGCGGATGAGCCGACCGAAGCCCTGCCGGAAACGCAGAATGGCCTCCGGCACTGAATATTCCATAAACGAATTTTCAAACGTCTCGGCGCGGGCGGCGATGATCGGGTCGCTGGGCACGTCAAAGGGAAGCTTGGCAATCGCCAGCACCGACAGCGCCTCCCCGGCCACGTCCACACCCTCCCAAAAACTGCGCGTGCCCAACAGCACGGCCTGATCCGCCGAGCGGAAACTTTCGAGCAGTTGGTGGCGCGACGCGCCCTCGGTCTGGTCGTAGACGACGACGCCGGCGCGCTCCAGCGGGCCGCGAATGGCTTGCGCTGTTTGCTTCATCTGAGCGTTGGCCGTGAAGAGGGCCATGGCCCGGCCTTTGGTGGCCTTGCACAGCGCAATCAAGCCGTTCTCCAGCGCGCGCTGGTGGCCCTGCCGGTCGCTGGGTTCGGGGATGTCGTTGATCACATAAAGCAGGGTTGACGATTGATAATCGAACGGGGAGCCGACGGCGACTTCCCCGGCGGACTCGGCATTGAGGCGCTTCTTGAGGTAGTCAAACTCACCCGCTGTTGTTAGAGTCGCCGAGGTGACGATCACCGACTCTTTGTTGCGCCACAAATGTTGTTCGAGCAACGGCCCCACGTTGAGCGGGGCAACGTGCAGAGAAAGCTTCTCGTCGTCGCCTCTCGACTCGATCCAGTAAATTTGCTTCGGGTCGGGCTTGGAGACCAGGCCGTTGGTTTGCGTGGCGAACTCGTCCAGAGTCCGCGCCACCGACGTGAGCTGGCTCATCACATCTTCGCGCTCTTCAATCTCGTACTCCGACAAATCGCTCAGGCCGCCGGCCAGCTTCACCAGCATCTCGCGCACCGGCTTGAGAGCGGCGTCCAGATTGCCCCAGGCCACTTCCACTTCGCTCCAGCCGGACTGTGATCGCACACCGGGCACGATTCGCAGTTGTTGCGCGTAACCCAAGCCGTTGTCATCGCCGCGTTGCGATTTTAGAAACTCGCCGACGATCTGGAAGAAGTTGCCGGTGTGAACCAGCGCGGTTGAAATGGCATTGTACGTTTTCTCGACGTGAGTCTGGACCAGCACGAAGGCTTCGGGCGGGATCGAATCGCGGCAGGCCTTGAGTGTTTGGCCGAGCACGCCGGAGTTAGGGCCGCCCAGTTCTTTGAGCGAGCGTTCGACATCGGACTGGGCGGCGCGGAAGCTGAGACCGTCGGTGGTGGCCGCCTCTAAATGATGACCTTCGTCCACCACCAGATAGTTGTACGCGGGTAAAACCTGGCTCCCGGTGGCAACGTCGGCCAGCAACAGGGCGTGGTTGACGATGATCACGTGAGCCGCCGCCGCCGCTTGTTTGGCCCGATATAACGGACAGATTCCGGCCATTTGCGAGGCGCAACGCTCGTTGGTGCAGTTCTCATCTTCGGCAGACATGCGCGTCCACGCGCCGCGCTCGCCGGGGCCGGAGAGGGTGATCTCGCCCACGTCGCCCGTCCTCGACTCGGGCAACCACACCAGCAGTTTCGCCAACAGCCGCATTTCGTCGGCGTTGCGCGGGCCGCGACGGCGGATGCTCTCGAAGCGGCGGGGACAAATGTAGTTGGAGCGTCCCTTAAGCAAGGCGGCCCGAAAGTCGAATCCCAGCACTTCCCGCAGAGTCGGGACATCTTTGTTGATCAATTGATCCTGCAAGTTAATGGTGTTGGTGGAGACGATGACCCGTTCGTCGTTTTGCGCCGCCCAGTGAATGGCCGGAAGCAAGTAAGCTACCGACTTTCCGGTCCCGGTTCCGGCTTCCACCATCAAATGCCCGCCGTTGTTGAAAGCCTCGGCCACCGCTTCCAGCATTTGCACCTGCTGGGTGCGATGTTCAAACGAGGGGAAATTTTTCTCGAACGCGCCACCGGGCGAGAGCAGGGCGGAGAGAGCGGGCAGGTCGAGCGGCTTGCGCGTTTCGGCAGGCTTGAGGGGGCGCGGGGCGACCGGCTCTTTGTCGGCGAAGAGCGGGCCGGAGACTCGCTCGTGGCTGACCCGCAGCGGGCCGCTCATTTTTTCTTTGGAGCGGGCGGCGAGGGCCTCTTCAAAGAACAAGTCGCCGCCCCACCTGATCTCCTGGCCGACGTTGACGATCTCGGCCAGCACGTCGAGGGGCAGGGCCAGGGCGCGCTCGAACAGTTTGCGATACAGGGCTTGCGAGACGCGAGCATCGTCGAGGGCGCGGTGGGTGGCCGGGAGGATGATGCCGGTGGCCTGAGCCAGCGCGCCGAGGCTGTAGCGCCCCGCGGCGGGCATGAGCACGGCGGCCAGATCGTAAGTGTCGAGCGAATTGTTGTCTTTGAAGAGTCTTTGCTTGTGCAGGAAGCCGAGATCGAACTTGATGCTGTGGCCGACGATGATGCCGTCGCCGACGAACTCGACTAACTTGGGCAGGGCTTCGCGCAGGAGCGGCGCTTTGGCCACCATGGCGTCGCTGATGCCGGTGAGGTTCTCGATGAACTTGGGGATCGGGCGGCCCGGATTGATGAGCGTGGAGTATTCGCCCTCGATACGCTTGGCCGTGAACTTCACCGCGCCAATTTCGATGATGGTGTCACGGTCGGGGTCGAGGCCGGTGGTTTCGAGGTCGAGGGCAACGAAGGTAGTCATTAGAGAATTAGAGAATTGGGGATTGGAGCGACGCGAGGATTATAGCATTGAAGGGTATAAGTCCCCTTGCTTTTTGTTAACCCCACAGGTATTATTGCCTCGAAAGTTATTCGGGAATCAAAAACCGGCGGTCGAGTTTTTCGAGGCCGCCGGTTTTGATGGAACTTTGCCAGTTTAGCGAACTTTGCTGAGCGCCTTGATGCACTTGGCGCATAAAGTTGTCTTCACTGGGCGACCCGCCTGCGCGTCGAACACCGTCACCTTTTGCAGGTTGGGGCGGAAGGGGCGGTTGGTGGCCCGTTTGGAGTGCGACACCGCGTGACCGAATGTCACCGCTTTGCCGCAATTGGCGCATTTTGCCATGTCTGTAATCCCTTTCTCGTGAACAACACTTTCCAAAGAACGGGCGAAATGTTACCACACTTCAGGAAACCAGTCTATGAGTGACGAACCAACCCCGGCGCCGCTGGGAAAAGTCGAAATCTCACCGTTGGCGATCGCTACAATCGCCGCCCACGCCGTCACCCGCTCTTACGGCGTGGTGGGCATGGCCCCCAAAAACCTGGTGGACGGCATCGCCACCACCATCATCAACGACCCGCACAAAGGCATTGACGTTCACGTTGACGAGGGCGCAATCCGCATTGACTTGTATCTCATTGTTGAATATGGCACGCGCATTTCGTCGGTGGCGCGCTCGGCGGCCAACACTGTGCACTTCAGCGTGGAGCGAGCCACCGGCTTGCCGGTGAGCGAAGTGAATGTTTATGTTCAAGGGTTGAGGGTGACTAGCACGGATTGAATCATGGCAACCGATACGATTTCCTTGAAAACCGACATTGAAATGCGCCGCGCTCAGCGGCTGGTGATTCAGGCCGAGAAGCTGTTGACCTGCGACGGCCACGACCTTAAACGCCTGACGGCGGCGGCCCTGGCCTGGCTCACCACCAACTACCAGACCGTCAACGCCCTCAACGTCTTCCCCGTGCCCGACGGCGACACCGGAACCAACATGTTGCTCACCATGCAGGCCGCTTACAAAGAGATCGAAAATAAAGACGAAGGGCACGTAGGCAAAGTGGCCCAGGCCGTGGCGCATGGCGCGCTGATGGGCGCGCGCGGCAACAGCGGCGTCATCCTCTCCCAAATCTGGCGCGGCTTCGCCCGCGGCATTGCCGACCGGCAGAAGTTCGTGGCCGAAGACTTCGCCCACGCCATGCGCCAGGCCACCGACACCGCCTATCGCGGCGTGGTCAAACCGGTGGAAGGCACGATCCTCACCGTCTCTAAAGATGCGGCGGTGGCCGCCGAAGTGGCCGCCGCCGACAGCGACGACCTGCGCTGGATTCTGGAGCGCGTAGTGGCCGCTTCCTATGACTCCGTTGCCAAAACGCCCGACCTGCTTCCCGTGCTCAAGCAGGCGGGCGTTGTCGATTCCGGCGGGCAGGGACTCGCCATTGTCTTCGAAGGCATGTTGCGTTACTTGCAGGGCCTGCCGCTCGACATCGCTCCCATTACCCAGATCAAGCCCCTCGACCTGGCGGCAGTGGGTGTGGCGATGGAAGCGGTTGAACCCGGACAGGATTGGGAAGTGGTGGTGGACTTCCGGCCCCGCGCCGAACTCGACCTGCCCAGCTTCTACAATCAACTTGAAACTATCGGCACCTCCATTCAAGTCGGCGCCGGCGAAGACATTTATCGCGTTCACGTTCACCTGCCCAAAGAGAAGCGCCACGAGCCGATTGAACTGGCCGAGACTCTGGGCACAGTCGTCAACGTCCACATGGAAAACCTGCTGGCCCAGATGGACGATATTCAAAACCAAGCCGGCGGCAAAACCAAAGTGGAAATGGATGAAGGGCAGATCGTCGCCGTCGTCGTCTCGCCCGGCCCCGGCTTTGATCGCATCTTCAGCGGCAAGGCGGTGGCCCTGGTGTCTGGCGGCCAAACCATGAACCCCAGCACCGCCGACATCCTGGCCGCGTTTGAAGACCTGCCAACCGACAAAGCTCTCATCCTGCCCAACAACAAAAACATCCAACTCGCCGCCCAGCAAGCCGCTGAAACCACCGTCAAAAACGTGAAAGTCATTCCCACCCGCACCGTGCCGCAGGGCATCTCGGCCATGCTCTCATTTGATCCGGATGGCGATTTGGACGAAGTAGCCGGAGCGATGGAAGGGCGAATCGGCGACGTTGACACGGGCGAAGTGACGACCGCCACCCGCACCGTAGAACTCGACGGGGTGGCCGTCACTGAAGGGGAAATCATCGGCCTGCACAACGGCAAACTCGCCTGCGCCGAAGCCACGCCCGAAGCCGCCGTGCTCGAACTGCTGGCGCGCATGAACGCAACCGACCGTGAGTTGCTGGCCTTGTTTTACGGCAACGGCCTCACCCGGGCCGAAGCCGAGTCCGTCGCCGCCGCCGTCTCCGAAAAATACGAGCAGTTGGAAATCGAAGTTCATCACGGCGGGCAACAGCACTATCACTATATTTTTTCGTTGGAGTAGCTCAACAATCAATACTGAATACCCAATACTCAATAGCGCCCTTTATTGAGTATTGATTATTGAGTATTGAGTATTGCCTCTTATGCCCCGCGTCCGCATCGTCACCGACAGCACCGCCCATTTTGAAGACCCCGACTTCCCCCGCCAGCACAACGTCTCCATCGTGCCGCTCACCATCCACTTCGGCAAGGACTCGTTTCGTGACGGCGTCAATATCAACACCGAAAGCTTTTTCAACCTGGTCGAAACTACCGGCCTCTTGCCCACTGTGGCCTCGCCCACGCAAGAGCAGTTCGCCGCCGTTTACGAAGAGATCACCAGGACGAGCGACTCCATCGTCTCCATTCACCTTTCCAGCAAGCTGGGGCGTGCCTGGCGCAACGCCAGCGCCGCCAGCGAGCCGTTGCTGGGCCGGTGCAACATCCAGGTTATCGATTCGCTTTCCACTTCGATGGGTCTGGGCTGGCTGGTGGAAGCCGCCGCGCGGGCGGCAGAGGCCGGTGAATCGGCGGACGAGATCGTCCGCATTGTGCGCGGCCTGACCTCGCGGCTGTACATTGTCTTTTTCGTCGAGACGCCCACTTTCTTGGCCAACAGCAAGCGCTTTGGCAAGGCTCAAGCCGCCCTCAGCCCCATGCTGGGCATCAAACCCTTTCTGGCAATTGAAGATGGCGACATTGTAGCCATGGAAAAAGTGCGAAGCCGACAGCAGGCCGTCGAGAAGCTGGTCGAGTTTGTGGCTGAGTTCTCGGCGCTGGAGAATCTGGCCATTCTGCAACACGCGCCCGGCGTGAGCGACGAGAGCCGCCTCTTGCTCAACCAACTGGCGATTGATTTTCCGGGACGCAAGTT
Source organism: Chloroflexota bacterium (assembly GCA_016197225.1). Classification (NCBI taxonomy): domain Bacteria; kingdom Bacillati; phylum Chloroflexota; species Chloroflexota bacterium. The sequence continues at coordinate 64,000 of JACPWC010000029.1, read as the reverse complement.
TCCGGTGGTGACATACGGCCCGTCGCTGGCAACCTACATTGGGCCGGAGGCGATGGGCGTCATTGTGTTTGAAGGAGAGGACAATGACGATTAGCCTCGTCACCGACAGCACCGCCGACGTGCCCGCCGACCTGGTCGAACGATTCGGCATTCGCGTCGTACCAGCCGTCGTGGTCATGGGCGGCCAGACGTATCGCGACGGCCTGGACATGACCCGCGACGAGTTTTACCGCCGCCTGCCGACAATAGATCCTCTGCCTTCCACCGCCGCTCCCGCCGCCGGAGAATTTGAAGAGGTTTACGACTCGTTGCCTGACGGCCCCATCATCTCTCTGCATTTGGCCGCCGCCTTCAGCGGCATCTTCAACGCCGCCCGGATCGCGGCGCAAAAGTTTGGCGACCGGGTGACGGTGGTGGACACCGGCACGGTGAGCATGGGCATCGGCTGGCAGGTGATTGCCGCCGCCGAGTCTGCCGCAGGCGGCGCGCCCCTGAACGCCGTGCTGGCGTTGATTACCTCCGTCCGCCGCCGCCTGAAAATGTTCGCCTTGCTCGACACCCTCGACAACTTGCGGCGCGGCGGGCGCATCAGCCTCATTCGCGCCTCGATTGGCACGATTCTGCAAGTGAAGCCTTTGCTAGACATCGGCGAAGACAAGCTGACTCCCGTTTCTCAGGAGCGCACTCGCCGCAAGGCCCAGGCCGGGCTGATCTCGCTCGTGCAATCGTTTGGTAGCCTGGAGCGGCTGGCCGTGCTGTACAGCGACAACGGCGACCTGGGAGTTGAACTGCTGGAGCGCCTCAAACCGCAAGCGCAGACACCGCCCTTGCTCATTCAGGCCACGCCAGCCCTGGGCACGCACGCTGGAACGGATGCGGTTGGGGTGGCGTTGGTGACGGTATAATTCACCTTGATGACAAACCCATTCGAGACTCTCCGTAAGATTTTACAAAATGAAGCGGCGCGTGGTTACGACAACAAAGGCATGGTGGGCGGCATTGACAAGTTCATTCCCGCCTTTGAACAGCAAGCCCGCAACGCCGGCCTTGACGAAGCGCTGATTGCCGATGTGGTCGCCTGGATGAAAAATTATCAGGCGACGCCGCTGGATGACCGGGCGAAGGCGATGAGTGACTTGCTGGCCCGCCTGCCGGTGGCAACGACAACACCCCCGACCCCTCGACCTGCCGCTCAGCCGCCAGCCCGGCCTGCGCCCTCCAGGCCAGCGCCGACTCAACAACCGAGCCAACAACAACGACCGCCCGAAAGAAGCGAGCGGCGACAAGAACCGACGCAACCTCCCCAGCAAGCGGCGGCTTCCCCGGCGCAAGCCGTCGTTCGTCCACCAGAACCGAGTCCTAAACCCAGGCCGCCGAGTCCGCCACCGCCGCCGCGCCGCAGGGCATCAGCAAGCGGCGCACTTGCGCGTCCGGCCCTTGGCCCCGAACCCTCTGGTGTTGGCCTCGATGCGCCGCTCACCGTTTTGCGCGGTGTCGGTCCCGAACGGGCCGAGAAACTAAAGAAGCTGGGCCTGAGCGCCTTGCGCGACGCGCTCACCTACTTCCCGCGCCGCTACGTGGACTACTCGCAACTCAAGACAATCAATCGCCTTGAGTACGGCGAAGAAGTGACCATCATTGCCACTGTTTGGGAGAGCTACGTCAAGCGCACTCGAAGCGGGCAGTCGCAAATGGTGACGGCGGTGCTGAGCGACGGCACGGGCGCGATTGAGTTGACGTGGTTCAACCAACCCTGGCTGGTGGACAAACTGTCTCAGGGCAAGCAGGTGCAGGTGGCCGGGCGGGTGGATCAATACCTGGGCCGCCTCACGCTCCGCACCCCTCAACTGGAGGACGTTGACACCGACTCGCTCAACTCTGGCCGCATCGTGCCCATCTACAATCTTACTCAAGACATCACCGGGCCTTTGATGCGGCGCTGGATGTTTGAGGCAGTGGGCTACACCGCCTCGCGCGTGCCCGACCCTCTGCCGGCTGGCATCCGCGAGCGCGCCGCTTTGATTAATTACACCGACGCGCTTCTGCAGATTCACTTTCCCGACAGCCCGGAACTGCTGAACGCCGCCCGCAAACGGCTGGCCTTTGACGAACTGCTGTTGCTTCTGTTCGGCATTCGCCGCCAGCGGGCCGAGTGGCAATCGGCAGTGAGCCAGTCGTTGACGATCGCTGACGAGCAACTTAACAGCACAGTGGCGACTCTGCCTTACGCCCTGACCGGCGCCCAGACTCGCGCTCTGGCCGACATTCGCGGCGACCTGGCCGGGACTCGACCGATGAACCGCCTCTTGCAGGGCGACGTCGGTTCTGGCAAGACCGTGGTGGCCGCGCTGGCGATGTCGGTTGCCGTGAACAGCAACGCCCAAGCCGCCCTCATGGCCCCGACGGCGATTCTGGCCGAGCAACATTATCGCAACATTTCCAAATTGCTTACATTCGCCGAGACACCAAGTGTCTCTGAGACACTTGGTGTCTCGGCCATCGCGCTTCTTCTCGGCTCAACCCCTGATTCCGAAAAGCAAACCATCTATGCTGGCTTGCGCGATGGCTCCATCAAGATCGTGATCGGCACTCAGGCATTGATTCAGGACAAGGTAGAGTTCGCCAATTTGGGGCTGGTGGTGGTGGATGAGCAACATCGCTTCGGCGTGGCCCAGCGGGCCAAACTGAGGGGCAAGGGCGGGAATCCGCATCTCTTAGTCATGACGGCCACCCCGATCCCGCGAACGCTAGCCCTCACCGTCTATGGCGATCTCGATCTCTCGATCATTGACGAGATGCCGCCGGGCCGTCAGCCCATTGAGACTCGGGTGGTCTATGTCAATGAGCGCGAGCGGGCCTATGCTTTCTTGCGTTCGCAAATTCAGCAGGGGCGGCAGGCGTTTATCATCTGCCCGCTCGTCGAAGAGTCGGACAAGATTGAAGCCAAAGCCGCCGTGGACGAACACGCCCGTCTCCAGTCGCAGGTTTTCCCCGACTTGCGCTTAGGGCTACTTCACGGCAGAATGAAGCCCGACGAGAAGGACGAGGTGATGACCGCCTTCCGCGCCGGCGAGAACCACATTCTGGTGTCAACGTCGGTGGTGGAAGTGGGCGTGGACGTGCCAAACGCCAGCGTGATGCTGGTGGAGGGCGCGAACCGTTTTGGCCTGGCGCAATTACATCAGTTCCGGGGCCGGGTGGGGCGCGGTGAGCACAAGTCGTATTGTTTGCTGGCCTCCGACCTGGGGATGGATTCTAAAGGCGAAGGCGACGCAAGATTGAAGGCGATGGAACAGACACAGGACGGCTTCGTGCTGGCCGAGAAGGATTTGGACTTGCGCGGCCCCGGCGAATTTTTGGGCACGCGTCAGGCCGGGTTCGGCGATCTGCGGCTGGCTAAGCTCACCGACCTGCCGCTCATTAATCTGGCCCGAAGAGAGGCCGAGACGCTCTTCACCGCCGACCCGAATTTGGAGAAGCCGGAGCATGCCCTGCTGGCCGAGAAGCTGGCCGCGTTTTGGCAGGGACTTGATGGGGCAGGAGACGTTAGCTAATGGGCATCACCGCCATCTTTCCAGGAACGTTTGACCCGATTCACTATGGGCATATTGATATTGCCAACCGAGGGGCCGCGATTTTCGACAAGCTGATTGTGGCCGTCTACGACAAGCCGTTGAAGTCGTTGCTGTTTTCGCCCGAAGACCGGCTGTCGCTGGTTCGGGCGGTGTTCAACAATCACTCGAATATTGAAATTGTGGGCTACAGCGGCCTGACGGTGGACTTTTGCCAGCAGGTTGGGGCCAAAGTGATCTTGCGCGGCTTGCGGGTGTTCTCCGACTTTGAGCACGAGTTCCGCATGGCCCTGGCCAATCATCGCCTGTCGCCGGAAGTGGAAGTGTGCGCGCTGGTCACCCGCGAGCAACATACGTTCTTGAGTTCGACGACGGTGCGCGAGATTGCGGCCCTGAGCGGCAATGTGAGTTCGATGGTGCCGCCGGTGGTGGAAGAGGCTCTTAAACGGCGGTTCAAGGAACTGGGCGACGGCCAGACCGTCGTGCCGATGACGGCCTTGCGTGATTAGAATAATCTTAGAGTGCGTCTGAAAAATCGCTCTGGCAACCAAAACAAGCCCCCTGAGCTTGTCGAAGGGTGCGAAGTCGGCCCGGCTCGGCCCGCTTCGACAGGCTCAGCGTGCCTGGCTTGAATTTTCAGACGCTCTCTTACGGCCAAGTAGTGATCAGGACGCGGATGAACGCAGATGGAACGCTGGTTTTCGCTGATCATTTTCGGAAGGAATCTGCGTTCTAAATTGTAGATTGATGGGAGAACAACTATGGACATTCTTCATCTCGTAGACCGGCTGGAAGAACTGGTGAACAGCGCCCGGCAGGTGCCGCTGACGCACAATATTGTGATTGACGAAGACCGGTTGATTGACCTGATCGATCAGATGCGGGTGTCAATCCCGGACGAGGTGAAGAAGGCCCAGAAGACGCTGGCCGACAAGGATAAGATTATGGCTCAGGCCAAAGAGGAGGCCGAGCGTACGCTGATGGTGGCCCGCGAGGAGCGCGAGAAGATGCTCCTGCGCGAGAACGTGGCCATCGCCGCCCAGAACAAGTCCGACCAGATCATCGAGCGGGCCAAGCAGGAGGCCGAAGCCATTCGCGCCGACGCCGACAGTTACGTGCTGGAGAGCCTCACCGACCTGGAAGGCCAGCTTGAGCGCAATTTGCAACAAGCACGCAACGGCATCAATGTGATTCGGGCGAGGAGGGGGATTACGGAAGGCGGGGGGAGTTAGAATAAGGACGCTTCGCGAGAATGTTTCAAACCTAAAGAGTTTTGAGGATTGAAAAGACCCTCTGCCATGTCATTCCGAGATACCTTGTTCAGTATGAAAGCCTAGAAACTTCGATGCCAGAAATGAGGTGTAGCCGCAAGTGTATACAATTCTGAACATTCTTTTCTTCTCATTAATAGCAATATTCGCAGGAAACTTTGCTTGCCAGTCATATGTAAAAAGCAGGCTAGAAAACGATGGTGAGTGGAAGGCTCGCGGTAAATATGATGCTTATAGAGAAGGCTGGCAAAGAGCTGACAAGTTGGACATCAAAAACATCATGTGGTTGTGGCTTGTCCTACAACGTCTAATGTTGGTTGACCTTTTACTATTTGTCGGGGCACTTATTCTCAATGGAAGAAAATAACTGACAATTTTTTTCTTCAACCTGAACTTCTAACTCCAACCCTCCCCAACCCTATCTTCCCCATGCTATAATCCCCCCGCTCAAAGCTTAATTCGCGTGAACGGCAGAAAGACCAGGCGTTCACGCATCAGGAAGGAACTCCCTCGTTGAAAATTGAACAAACACCCCTTGAGACCTGCGAAGTCCAAATGACGGTTGAAGTGGACGCGGAGCAGGTGGACAAGGCCAAGCGCGCCGCCGCCAAACGGCTGGCGCAAAAATACAACATCCCCGGCTTCCGCAAGGGCAAGGCCCCTTACGAAATTATCAAGCGCCAGTTTGGCGAGGGGGCGGTGTGGGAAGAAGCGCTCGACGAACTCGGCCAGAGAGTCTACCAGGCCGCGCTCGAGGAAACCAAGCTCGACCCGATCGCGCCCGGCGCGCTGACCGATGTCAAACTCGAGCCGGTCGTCTTCACCTTCAACGTGCCGCTCAAGCCTGAAATTGACCTGGGCGCGTATCGTTCGACGCGCTTTGGCTACACCCCGGCCATGGTGAACGAAGACGCCATCAATGAAGCGCTGGAAAGTATGCGCGAAACGCAGGCCGTCCTGGAGCCGGTGGAGCGGCCTTCTCAGTTGGGCGACGTGGTCAAGCTGGACATTAAAGCGGCGGCGATGTTGCCGGCGACGGCGAAAGACGAGCCGGACGTCCCCACTGAAGAGGCGGCCAAACCGGAAGAGGCCGGTGAGGCCGCCGACCCGGCCTCCACCGAGTCGGTGGTTGAACCGTCCGGCCCGGTCGAAGAATTTCTAATGGACGACAAGGATGTCGAAGTTTTGCTCGACAGCAAAGTAGATTGGCCGATGCCGGGCTTCAACGAAAAAGTGCTTGGCATGAACGTGGGCGACGAGCGCCACTTTGAGTTGGTCTTCCCCGACGATTATGCCAACGAACAGTTGCGCGGCCAGACGGCCAAATTTGACGTGAAGTGCAACGATGTCAAGCTTCGAACTTTGCCCGAGTGGGACGATGAACTAGCGAAGTCGCTGGGTGATTATGAGTCGCTGGCCGACATGCGAACCGAAGTGGGCGATGACCTGCTGAGGCGGGCCAAGCGCCGGGTTGACGACGAGTACAGCCGGGCGGTGATGGACACGATTGTGGCCGGGGCGATGATTAAGTATCCGCCGGTTTTGTTGAAAGAAGAAGTGGACGGGCTGGTGGAAGACCTGGATCGCCGCTTGCGCGAGCAACGCCTGACGCTCGAAGACTACATGAAGATTCAAGACCTGACGACAGAGAAACTCAGGGAGGATCTCCAGCCGACGGCCAACGAGCGCCTGCGCCGAGCACTGGTTCTTAGCAAAGTGATCGAACTGGAGAAGGTGGAAGTGTCGCACGAGGAGATTGACGAGCGCATTGCCCTCATGGTGACTCCTTTCGGGCCGGACGCCGAGAAGTATTTGAAGATTCTGAACACTGAGAACGGCCACCGCTCGGTGCGGCTGGACTTGTTGAGCGAACGGGCCGCCCAACGGCTGGTGGCAATTGCCAAGGGCGAAGCGCCGGAGATTCCCGAAGCAACTGCCGAAGCTGAAGCTGTCGCCGAGCCTGAAGTCCTGGTCACTGACCCGCTTATTACTGAGGCCATTGAACCGCAGGCTGAAACGCCAGAGGCAACGCCTGCCGAGTAGCCAAACGGCTAGGCAGGTTGTTAGCAATACTCTAACAGTCGGCGTGTTAGCTTAGGCGAACCAATTCCGGCGCGGCGGAAACGCGCTATCTGAAAGGACTTACGGAAAATGCAGATTCCACAAAACCTTATTCCAATGGTGATCGAAACGTCCGGGCGGGGCGAACGGGCTTACGACATCTACTCCCTCCTTCTCAAGAACCGCATCATCTTCGTGGGCACGCCCATCAACGATCAGGTGGCGAACGTCATCGTCGCCCAACTCCTCTTCCTCAACCAGGAAGACCCGGAGAAACTGATCCAGATGTACATCAACTCGCCCGGCGGCCAGATTTACGCCGGCCTGGCGATTTACGACACCATGCAACAAATGACGGCCCCGGTCTCCACCGTCGCCGTCGGCGTCACCGCCTCGTTCGGCACGGTGCTTCTCACTGCCGGAACCAAAGGCTATCGTTACGCCTTGCCCAACGCCACCATCCACCTGCACCAGCCGCTCGGCGGGGCGCAGGGCCAGGCCACCGACATCGAAATTCAAGCCAAAGAAATTTTGCGCCTGCGCGAAAAGCTCAACGGCATCCTGGCCACGCACACTGGCCAGACGCTCGACGTGATCGAGCGCGACGTGGAGCGCGACTTTTACCTCGACGCTGAAGGCGCGGTCAAGTATGGCCTGATCGATCAAATTCTCACCGCCCCGGAACGGTCGGATAACGGCAAGAAAGCATAGCTCGCAACTACACAGTTTCTTTGTCCGACGACAGACGACGGACGAATGACGACATTGGTCTTTCGTCCGTCGTCTGTCGTCTTTTTTTTCAATGCCCTCCCTCACCTCCATCCGCCATCTCATCATTGATATGGACGGCGTGCTCTGGCACGGCGAAACGGCCCTCCCTGGCCTGGTCGAATTTTTCGCCTTCCTTCGCCGCCGGGCGATTCGTTTTATTCTGGCGACCAACAACGCCAGCCAGACGCCGGATCAATATGTGGCGAAGCTTGAGCAGATGGGTGTGGCCGTCACCCGCGATGAAATTTTGACCTCGGCCCAGGCCGCCGCCATCTATCTGAGCGGGATAGCGCCAAAAGGCGAACCGGTGTATACCATAGGTGAAGCCGGCGTCACCCAGGCCCTGGCCGAGCAGGGCTTCACCCTCAGCGACGGGGAGGCGAACTACGTGGTGGTGGGCATGGATCGCGGGCTGACGTGGGAGAAGCTGGCGCAGGCGACCTTGAACATTCGCGCCGGGGCAACCTTCATCGGCGCCAACCCCGACACAACTTTGCCAACCGAGCGCGGCATTGTTCACGGCAACGGCGCGGTTCTGGCATTATTACAAACGGCGACCGAGGTCGCGCCCGTCATCGTGGGCAAGCCTCAGCCGATCATGTACCAGCAGGCCCTGGCTCGCCTCGGCGGTAGTCTGGCCGACACCGTTGCCCTGGGCGACCGTTTGGAGACTGACATCCTGGGCGCAGTGAACGCCGGCCTTCGCAGCATCCTTGTTCTGTCGGGGATATCGTCTCGTGAACACCTGGCCGGGGTGAACTACCGGCCCGACTGGATTTTTACAGACATTGCCGACCTGACCATGCACTGGCAAGCCGAACCATGACCCGACCCAAACCCGCTCCCGAACTGGAAAAACGCCTGGCTGAGGCCAACGCCAAAATCTCCCGCAACCCCGGCGACTGGCAAACGTTCATGGCCCGGGCCGTCATCCACAAACAACTGGAGAATTACCCCGATGCCGCCGCCGATTACACCACCGCCCGCGACATTCAACCGGGCAACGCCCAAATTCTTGTGGAGCGGGCCGCCATCTACCGCCTGATGAATGAGACCAAAATGGCGCTCGCCGATCTCGTTCAGGCAATCGAGATCGATCCCAATTTGGGGCAGGCGTTTTATCAGCGCGCCCGTTGCCTGGAAGACCTGGGCCAGCCGGAGCGGGCCATCGCCGACTACGGCAAGTGCATCAAGCTCATGGCCGACAAGCCGCACGGCTATTACGGTCGCGGCGAAGCTTTCATGAAGCTCAAGCAATACGACGCCGCCGTGGCCGACTTGAGCAAGGCCATCACCCTCGCGCCTAAAGTGGCGGCCAGCTACAGCTTGCGGGCCTTGGCCTATTACTGGCTCAAGCAGTTGGACAAATCGCTGGCCGACTATCAAATGGCCGTTTCCCTGGAGCCGACCAATCCGCTTTACCTGCACAACTGCGGCGTCGCCTGTTTTGAACTCAAGCAATACAAACAGGGCATCGTCGAATTTGACAAGGCGGTTCAGGTTGCGTCTAAACAAGTTGAAAGCTATTTCTATCGCGGGCGTTGTCAGGCCGGCCTCGGCCAACTCCGGGCCGCCATCAAAGACTTCGACAAGGTGCTGGCCTTGAAAGACAATCACAAAGAAGCGCTCTCGATGCGCGGCAACGCCTTGCTGGAGTTGAAAGACTACAACGCCCTGGCCGCCAACGACGAGCGGCTGTTGGCTATTGACCGCCGAAACGCCGACGCCCATTACCGGCGCGGCCTGGTGAACATGGCCAACCGGCTGATCGATCAGGCCATGCAGGATTTCAGCCAGGCCATCATCAATCGTCCGACCTTTGCCGCCGCTTACGAGGAGCGGGCGCGCATTCATGCCATGCGGGCCGACAAGCTTTCGGCCCTCTCCGACCTCACCGCCGCCATTGAACACGGGCTGGACGACCCGGTGGTGTTTGCCCTGCACGGCAAGCTGGTGAGAGAGAAGGGCGATTTTTCGTCGGCGTTGACGGATTACGACAAGGCCATTGAGGGCTTGCCAGAGGCGGTTGAGTTGTATCGCGACCGGGGCGAGATTCACTATCGCCTGCGCAACTACAAACAGGCCGTTGAAGATTTTCTGCACTGTGTTCAAATCCGGCCCAACGACTCGGTGCTTCGCTTCAACCTGGGAAGCGCCTACTACGAAAACAACCAGATGGACGAAGCGCTCGAAGCCTTCACTCGCGCCATCGCCCTCGACCGCAACGACCTGCCCAGCTACCTCAGCCGGGCCGACATTTATTTTGTGCGCGGCGATTTCAAGCGGGCGACCGAAGACTACAGGAAGGTGGCCCAGAGCGCCCGTGACCCTCGGAACAAACAACTGGCCGAGGAACGTCTGGCCCAGATTGCGGCCATGAAATGACTTACCTCTTCGATCTCTCGCTAGCTGACCTCGCGAGTCTGCTGGCTGGGTGGGGGCAACCCGCCTTTCGCGCCAAACAAGTGTGGGGCTGGGCATATCAACGACTGGCGCCTTCGTTTGAAGCCATGACGGATTTGCCAAAACCCCTTCGCCAACACCTCAGCGCCGAACTGCAATTCAGCCGCCTCACTCCTGCCATCAATTTGCATTCCACCGACGGCACAACCAACAAGTTGTTGTTTCGCCTGGACGATGACCGCCAGATCGACAGCGTGCTCATGGGCTACAACCAGCGCCCGACGGCCTGTATCTCGAGCCAGGCCGGGTGCACCATGGGTTGTGTGTTCTGCGCCACCGGTCAGATGGGTTTCGACCGCCACCTGAGCGCCGGCGAAATTGTGGAGCAGGTGTTGTGGTTTGCCCGTGAGCTAAAGAAAAAGGACGACGCGCTGTCCAACGTCGTCGTCATGGGTATGGGCGAGCCGTTTCATAACTACGAAGCCACCCTGGCCGCCGTTGACCGCCTCACCGACCCGACCGGATTTAACTTCGGCGCGCGCCGAATCACGATCTCCACCGTCGGCCTGGTTCCGATGATTGAGCGTTTTGCCGACGAGAAACGGCAGGTGAATTTGGCCGTCTCCCTCCACGCCGCTACCGACGAGTTGCGAACTGAGCTTCTGCCCATCAACAAGAAATACCCGCTCAAAGTTTTGCTTCCGGCTTGCCGGGAGTACGTTGCTAAAACGGGCCGCCGCCTCTCGTTTGAATGGGCGCTCATTCAAGGTCAGAACGACACACCCGCTCAAGCGCACGCACTGGTAAAGCTCATCACCCAACCCAAACTGTTGTGCCATGTCAACATCATCCCGCTCAACCCCACGCGCGATTACGCCGGGGCGGCGGCCACCCGCGAACGGGTCGCCAACTTCAAAGCCATTTTAGAAGCCGGCGGCGTCACCTGCACCGTCCGCGTCCGGCGCGGCATTGACATCAACGCCGGGTGCGGGCAGTTGCGGGTAGCCGCTGGCAAGTCCGCGCCGGCGTAATTGAAATAAAGCCTTGTACATCCAACGCTTGAGCGGTTGACGCTCAGGCGTTTTTTTGTTATGCTGTCTGCGCTATTGCAAGTATTTGCAATAAGCCAAGAGCGGGTTCCCTGGACAGGTCTTCGGGCTTGGTGATTTCAACTCCATGTAACAAGAAAGGGGAATGTTAGACTAATCGAGAAGCGGTATGTCACACCATGCCTTTGATTACGCCGCCCTCATGCGCGAACGCGGGTTTCGCGTAACACCTCAACGCCAGTTGATCCTGGATGTGATCTGCGAGAGCGGGGGGCATATTACGCCTGAGGAAATTTACAAGCACATCCACGCCAAAGCCCCGGCTATTAACCAGGCCACCATCTATCGCAACTTGGATTTTCTGTGCGATATGCGGCTGGTGGTGGCCGCCCAAATTGGCGGGCAGATGCATTACGAAATCGCCGGAGAAGTTCCTCATCACCATTTGATCTGCCGCAAATGCAATAAGATAATGCAAATCGGTCACGATGTTGTGAAAGGCTTGTTTGACGAGATTCAACGCGAGAAAAAATTCGTAATAGATATGGATCATGTTACTCTGTTCGGTTTGTGCCAGAAGTGCCAGCGGCTTAAATAACGGATCAGCCCCGATATTGCCTTTACATCCCAAAACCCAAAGGAGAATTACACCGTGCAATTCAGAAAGTCGCTTGTAGCAGTGATCCTTGCCGGTTTGCTGTTGGTCGCCTGTGGCGGAGCCTCAACCCCGATCGCGGCCGGGAATCTAAGTGTCGTCACCACCGTCTCGCCAATTACGAATATTATTTACAATATCGGCGGCGATAAGATCAATCTGTCGGGCATCGTCCCTGAGGGCACAAACTCTCATACATTTGAGCCTGCTCCGTCGGACGCTAAGAAATTGGCAAAGGCTGATTTGATCTTCGTGAACGGATTGAAGCTTGAAGAACCTACCCTGAAACTGGCTGAAGCCAACAAAAAGCAAGGCGCTGAAATTATTGTGCTTGGCGAACAGACCATTAAGCCTGATCAGTATAGGTATGACTTCTCGTTCCCCAAAGAAGCCGGTAGCCCTAACCCGCACCTGTGGCCGAACCCGATCTATGCTTTGCGCTATGCTGAGATTGCTCGTGACGTTCTTGTCCGCCGCGACCCGGCCAACGCCGATTACTACCGCGCGAACTACGATGCGTTCAAGGTCCGGATCGAAGCGCTGGATCAAGCAATCAAGGCTACAATTGCCAGCATTCCCGAAGGCAACCGCAAATTGCTAACGTATCACGATTCCTTTGCCTACTTTGCCCCGCGCTATGGAATGACCGTCATCGGCGCCATCCAGCCCTCGGACTTTGCCGAACCCTCGGCCCAGGAAGTCGCGGCGCTCATCGAACAAGTGAAACAGGAGCAGGTTCCAGCCATCTTCGGCTCAGAAGTATTCCCGTCCCCGGTGCTGGCGCAGATCGGTAAGGAAGCAGGGGTGCAGTACGTTGACACGTTGCGCGACGATGATCTGCCCGGCAAACCGGGCGATAAGAACCACTCGTATCTGGGCCTGATGGTTGAAGACCTCAAGATTATGGCCGCCGCCCTCGGGGGCAACCCTGACCTCATTGCCAGCTTTGATACCTCGAACTTGCCCGGCCTCGACAGCACAGTGGAACAACAACAGTAAATCGCACAGTTGACAGGGCGCTCGAGACTCGAGAGAGCGCCCTGCTAAGAAAGAGCCGCACCTTGCAACCACTTGTCGAACTCAATCATGTCAGTTTCGGCTACGGCGCTGAGCCAGTGTTGGAAAATGTTTGCCTGCATCTGCACCCCGGCCAGTTCGCCGCGCTGGTTGGGCCAAGCGGCGCCGGTAAGACCAGCCTGCTAAAACTAATTCTTGGCACACTCCAGCCCACGCATGGCGAGGTCTGCATTCACGGCCAGGCGCTCAATGGCCAGCCTGCGCCCCAGGTTGGGTACGTGCCGCAGTTGGAGACGGTGGACTGGAATTTCCCGGTCACCGTTGAGCAGGTGGTATTAATGGGCCGGGTACAGCGGTCGAGCATTTGGCCCTGGCCGAGCGTCGAAGACAAGCATCGTTTGCGGGCTGTGCTGGAAAGGCTGGATATTGCCAAACTGGCGGGGCGGCATATTCGCGATCTGTCCGGCGGGCAACAGCAACGTGTTTTTCTGGCCCGCGCCCTGATTTCCGAACCTGACTTGCTGGTGCTGGATGAGCCGACTTCGGGTGTGGATTTGCGAACGGCGGAAAACATTTTGCATATGCTGGCCGACCTGAATCGGCAGGGCATCACGGTGCTAATCACCACCCACGATCTCAACATGGCCGCCTCTCACCTGCCCTGGGTGGTTTGCCTCAATCGCCGGGTAGTTGCTCAGGGCGCGCCGGATGATGTCTTCACGGTCGAGACGCTCAACGAAACTTACCAGGGCGACATGCTTGTGATTCGCCAAAATGGAATGCTATTCGTGCAACAGAAGCCGCATAGTCATGGCTATCATGATATTGTGCTGAATCCGGTGGCCGGCGAAACCCCGGCCACAACGCTGGAGCCGGAAGATGGAAATCTTGTTAGAACCCTTTCAATTTGAATTTTTCCGCAACGGGACGATTGCCGCAGTGCTGGTGGGCGGCCTGTGTGGCCTGATTGGCGTTTACATCGTCTTGCGGGGCATGAGCTACATTGGACATGGCTTGTCGCACGCCATCTTCGGCGGGGCGGTGGTGGCTTTTGTGATGCAATGGAATTTTTATATTGGCGCGGGGCTATGGGGTTTCCTTGCGGCGCTTTTGATCAACCAGACAGTGCGCCGCACAAAAATTAACGCCGATGCCGCCATTGGCGTCATCACCACCGCCAGTTTCGCCGCCGGGGTGGCGTTGATCAGCCGCTACCGCCGTTTCACTCGCTCCTTCGACGCGGCTTTGTTCGGCAACATTCTCGGCGTCACCTGGCAGGATGTATTGGTGGTCGGCGCAGTAACATTGATGGTTGCAGTCATCGTCTTCTTTTTGTACAAGCAATTGCTGTTCACCACCTTTGATTCTCAGGTGGCAAAAGTGTACGGCGTCAAAACCGAGTGGATAGATACGATCTTTGCCCTGATGCTGGCCGCGGCGCTCATTGCTTCCATGCAGATTCTCGGCGTTACTTTGATTGCCGCGGCGCTGGTCATTCCGGCAATCACGGCGCGCCTGCTCACCGATAGCTTTAGCCGGATGATGCTGTCGTCCGTTGGCATTGGCGCGCTGACCGGATTGGTCGGCATGTACCTCAGCTATTACGTGGATGTGTCGTCTGGGGCGTCAATCGTTTTGCTTCAGGCGGCCGTCTTTGGCGCAGTGCTGGCCGTTACCTCTATTCAAAAACGCAGTGCTCGACGATTGATACACACGCACGTTTGAAGTCGTAACCCCATAACTTTCCCGAAGATGCTGGCAATTTTATAGGCGGGTCGGGCCTGGAATCTGCCTCCACAGCCGTGGCGGTTGCCCCTTTGTCAGCGTGGCTGAAACTTTCCCTCTCCAAGTCAATCTAATAGTCTGAAATGCGTTCCCTGGCTTGATATAATTGGGCTTTATCGGAAGTTGACCAAGGACCTGACAGGTCTCACATCTGGGAAACCCGTTTTCTTTCGGAGTTGACAGAGAGCGGGTTTCTGCGCGAAAGAGCGGGTCTTCATCGTTATGTCTGAAAATAAACCTTTAGTGCATGTTGAGAACGTCAACAAAGACTTTCAGGGGCCGGCGGGTGTCATCCACGTGCTCAAGAGCGTGAACCTGGAAGTGAACCAGAGCGAGTTTGTGGGTGTGCGCGGGCCGAGCGGCTCTGGCAAGTCTACGTTGATCAATATGATCACCGGCATTGATCGGCCTACCGGCGGCAGTGTGCGTGTGGCCGGGGAGCCGATTGAGAAGATGAGTGAAAACCAGTTGGCCCGCTTCCGGGGCAAAAACATTGGCGTCATCTTCCAGTTTTTTCAACTTCTGCCGACGCTGACTGTGGCCGAGAACGTGATGCTACCTATGGACTTCTGCCGGGTGTGGAAGCCGCGCGAGCGGCCTGAACGGGCGATGAATTTGCTGGAGCAGGTGGGGCTGGCCGACCAGGCCCACAAATTGCCGAACACGCTCTCCGGCGGCCAGCAACAACGGGCGGCCATTGCCCGCGCCCTGGCCAACGACCCGCCTTTACTGATGGCCGACGAGCCGACCGGCAACCTGGACAGCAAGACGGCTGACATGGTCTTCACCCTGTTTGAAGAGCTAGTGAAGAAAGGCAAGACCTTCATCATGGTCACTCACGATGTTGAGTTAGCCAAGCGGATGCCGCGCCTGATCGAAGTGTTGGATGGCGTGCTGTACGAAAACGGAAACAAGATTTAGCTATGAACACCGCCTTTCGCAAAGTCTGGCGCGACCTGTGGAACAATAAGGGCCGCACTGTGCTGGTCGTGCTCAGCATTGGCGTGGGCGTGCTGGCCCTGGGCATGATCTTTGCCAGCAACACCCTGCTCACTCGTCAGATGACGATCTCGCAGGAAGCCAGCCGGCCCTCGAATGTGATTTTATATTTGCGCGGCCTGGTGGACGATGAAACAGTGAAGAGCGTCGCCCGCCTGCCTGAAGTTGTGGACGCTGAAGGCTTGGCCAGCCTGAGCATCCGCTGGAAACCCTCGCTCGACGCCGAATGGGAGCAAGCCACCGTTATCGCCCTCGATGACTACGAGAACCAGAAATTTGATCTGATTGAACTGCGCTCCGGGGTCTGGCCGTCGTCAGATGCAGTTGCGGTCGAGTTCAATCATGTTACGCCCCATCATGTGCCGGCAGTGGGCGGCGCGATCTATTTTGAAGTCAACAACAAACCCAAGGCCATGCAGATCGGCGGCACGGTGCGCGACCCGCAACAGTTTCCGCCGCCCTTCAGCCAGGATGTGACGTTTTACGCCACGCGCGACGCTCTGGTGACGCTGGGCGGCAACCGCGAGTTTTCGCAGATCAAGTTCACCATCCCCGATTACACCAAAGAGAAAGCTGACTACGCCGCCGACGCGGCGGAGACCCGGCTCAACAAGATTGGCGTGGGCGTGAGCTTTGTGCAAACGCAAGACCCCAGACGCCACTTCTTGCAGGACACGATGGACGGCGTCGGCCTCATTATGGCTGTCATGGCCGTCATGTCGCTCGGCCTCAGCACCATTCTGGTGATCAACACCATCAACGCTCTCATCGCCCAACAAGTGCCGCAGATCGGGATCATGAAGACTGTGGGCGGACTCTCGAATCAGATTGCGACTCTGTATCTGGCCGGGGTGGCCGTCTACGGCATGTTGAGCCTGGCGCTGGCCGTGCCCTTCGGCGCGATTGGCGCTGACGCCCTGGCCCGTTGGATGCTAGGCCTGATCAACGTTCCGGCGGCGCCGTTTGAGGTTCTGCAACTCGCACTGCTGGCTCAGGTCGGCGCCGGCCTGGTGACGCCCCTGCTGGCCGGGCTGTGGCCGGTGTTGCAAGGTGTTGCCATCTCGGTTCGCGAAGCCTTGAATGCTTATGGCCTCGGAACTGGGCGTTATGGCGGACGTTTGCTGGATCGAATTTTGGGCCAGGTACAAGGCCTCCCCCGCATGGTGGCGCTTGCCCTGCGCAACACGTTCCGGCGGGCCGGGCGCGTAGTCCTCACCGAGATCACCCTGATCGCCGCCGGGACGATCTTCATGATGGTCATCAGCACCCACTACTCGTTCAACGAAACCATCCTGCAAATCTTCAAAGGCTTCGGCTACGATGTCATCATCGGCTTCGAGCAGTTTCAGCGGATTGAGGAAGTGGTGCCGCTGATCGAATCGCGGCCAGACGTGGATCAGGCCGAGATGTGGGTATTTTACACGGCTAACGCCCAGGCGCCGGGCGCGAGTGGCCCGGGCAGTGAACACGAAATCTTTCTGCGCGGTATTCCCAAAGACACGCAACTCTTTGAGCCGCAATTAACGGCGGGCCGAATGTTGAACCCGGCGGACGGGCGGGCGCTGTTGTTGAATCAGAAGCTGGCTGGAAAGATGGGACTGGGGGTGGGCGACCAGATTCAACTCGACCTGGGCGACAAGGGGAAGTCGTCGTGGACGATTGTGGGCCTGATCTTCGACCTGGCCGGGCGCGATCAGAACACGGCGTATGTGTACCGCGACCCGCTCAACGAAGAACTGGGTCTGGTGGGCCGGGCCTCGGTGGCTGAGATTCGCGGAACAGTGAAGACGCTGGAAGCGCAGACAGCCATTGAAAAAGACATGCGCAACTACTTCAAGTCGCAAGGCATCAACTTGAGCTTCACCGACACCGCCCTCAAAAGCCAGCAACAGGCCAACGCCCAGTTCAGTATCCTGACCACACTTCTGCTGATCATGACGTTTTTGATCGCGGTCGTGGGGAGCTTCGGCCTGTCGGGAACGCTGTCTATTAACGTGCTGGAGCGCC
This sequence comes from Chloroflexota bacterium, assembly GCA_016197225.1. NCBI lineage: Bacteria > Bacillati > Chloroflexota > Chloroflexota bacterium. The sequence continues at coordinate 46,410 of JACPWC010000029.1, read as the reverse complement.
GCCGCGAGATCGGCGTGATGCGAGCGGTGGGCGCGTCGTCGTTGGATGTGGGTTTCATTTTTATGGGCGAAGGCCTCCTGCTGGGCGTGTTGAGTTGGGCGCAGGCTGTGCCGCTCAGCATGCTGGCCGGAAGATTTTTTGTGGACGCGCTGGGCGAGGTGATTGATTTCCCGGCGGTCTATCATTACTCTTTCACCGGCCTATGGATCTGGCTGGGGGTCGTGGTGGCGCTGTCCTTGCTGGCCAGCGGCCTGCCCGCCCGCCGGGCCACCCGGATCAGCGTGCGCGAAAGCCTGGCTTACGAATAACAGTATATGGAGTTAACCACAATGAAAAAAACCTTCTTCATGCTTCTGGTGAGCGGCCTCATGCTGGCCGCCTGCAGCAACGCCACCCCGACTCCCGCCGCCGAGGTGCCCATCGTCGTTGACAACTTTGCCGTGAGCGCCGAGGGGCGGCTGGTGCCGGCCAATTTTGTTCAGCTCTCGTTTAGCGCCGGCGGCAAAGTGGTTGAGGTGCTGGCCGCCGAGGGCGGAGCGGTGGCCGAGGGCGACGTGATCGCCCGGCTGGGAAACAGCGAGGCTTTGCAGGCCGAAGCGGCTCGAACAGAGCTTGAGGTGCTCAACGCCCGACAGGCGCTCGACGATTTGAAAGAGAACGCGGCGCTGGTAAAAGCGCAGCTGGAAGCCGAAGCGGCTCAGGCTCGGGAGGCGCTGGACAAGGCCCAGCGGCGTTTGCGAAACCTGAGCAACCCGGATATTGATTTTTATCAGGAACGGGTGGAAGACGCCCAACTGGCGCTGACTCAAGCTCAACAGGAATCCGAGATCACCGACATTGGAGCGGCCACAGCCGGTTTGCAGGCGGCCCGCGATGGTTTGAAGTTGGCCGAGGAGTATTTAGGCCGAGTGAAGTCGGGGAATGACGGCTGTGGCAACTGCGATCCTCAAAGTGTTGAGGACGCCCAGGATGTTTACAATGACGCCGCTCACGCCGTCCGCATTGCCGAGATACGTTTGCAACAGGCGCAGACCGCGAACGCCAATGCCATTGAAGACGCGCAAAAAGCGCTGGAAGATTCTCAACAGAATTTAGCCGCCGCCCAGCGTTCGCCGGATGCCCTCAAGCTGGCCGTGGCCCAGGCCGAGGCGTCTCTGGCTGAGGCCCGCCTGACCGACGTCCAGAGGCGGCTGGGCAAAGTGCAGTCCGGCCCCGACCCGGATCAACTGGCGCTGGCCGAGGCCCGGCTGGCCACGGCTCAATCGGCGCTGACGGCGGCGAAGGTGGCGCTGGACAATACCGAACTGCGTGCCCCGTTCACGGGCACGGTGGCCAAGCTTGGCCTGAAAGTTGGCGAGCAGGTTGCGCCGGGCCAGGCGGTAGTTACCCTGGCCGACTTCTCCAGTTGGAGGGTTGAGACCGACAACCTGACCGAGATCGAAGTGGTGAAGATCACAGAAGGACAAGGGGCGGATATTGTGTTGGATGCTCTGCCGGATGTGACATTGAGGGGCAAGGTTGAATCCATTGGCACGGTGTTTGAGGAAAAACGCGGCGACATCACCTACACCGTTAAAGTCGTTCTCACCGAAGGCAACCCGCTGGCCCGCTGGGGCCTGACGGCGGCAGTGACGTTCGACAAGTAGGGGCAACGTCTCGTCGCCCGATGACGGCCCGGCTCTCTACCTCAAACCTTCGCTAATACTTCCTCGATCCACCTCGTTCGCTCATCCTCGGCAGTTGCCGCCTCCGCAGCCAGTCGTTTCCTCACGGCTTCGCGCCCTGGTAGGGCCGGGCCGGCTCCCCAGGTTGCGGCGGCTAAACTGCCCAGCGTGTTCGCCAGCGTGCCGGCGGCAGGCAGGCTCAGGCCACGCAACTGCCCGTAGATCAATCCGGCGCTAAAGGCGTCGCCCGCGCCGGTTGTGTCTACCGCCTTCACTGAAAACGACGGCACGTTAAACAAGCCCGACGAGTCGGCCAGCAAACAACCCTCCGCGCCCAGCTTGAGGCCCACCAGCTTTACGCCGCGCGCTACGAGCGCCCGGGCCAGGTCGGCGGGCGAGTCGCCGACTGCCAGCGCCCGCGCCTCCTCCACGCCCAGCACGCAAATTGACAGGCGCGGCAGGAGTTGGCCGATCTCGTCTGTTCGAGCCAGCGCCGGCAGGAGGCCGGTGTCGAGTGAAAGTGCGAGGCCATGTTGCCCGGCCAGTTCAATTGCCTGTAGAGCCGCCTCGCGCTGAGGCGGCTCGAGCAGGGCATAGCCCGACAGATGTAGAAATCGCGCGCCTTTGAAAATTGTTGGGTTGATGGCGGAGGGTTCGGTGTTGACGTTTGCGCCGCGATGGCCGAACATGGTGCGCTCGCCGTCGGGCGTGATGGGGATGAAGAACAACCCGGTTGAGGCGGCCTCGTCGTGTTGAACCGCGCTGACTTCCACGCCAGAGTCTGTCAGGGCGCGCAGTGCCAGACTGCCCCAAACGTCCTCACCCAGCCGCCCCACCATGCTGGCGGCCACACCGAGCTTCGCCAGCGCAATGGCCGTATTCGCCGCCGAGCCGCCTGCCTGCGTCGTCATCTGCCCGGATAGCGCGTCGCCGCCGGGCCGGGGGTAAGTTGAGATCGGCATCAACACATCCACGTTGATGTCGCCCAACACGATGGCTTCGCTCATGTCCCCTTCACGGCGGCGACAAAGGCGCGGATGCGATCCATATCTTTTGCGACCGGGCTACCCGGCATGTTGGTGGCCGTGTTGGAATCGACTCCCGACGGTTGAACCGCCTCGATGGCCCCTCTTACGTTTTCTGTTGACAGGCCGCCGGCGAGAATGACCGGAACGCTGACGCTTTCGGCGATGCGGCGGCTGAGGCGCCAGTCGTGCGCGCGGCCGCTTGCGCCCACGCCGGGCAGGCCGCGCACTTTGGTGTCGAGCAGAAACCAGTTGCTTACTGGCGCAAACTGGTGGGCGAGGGCGATACTGGATTCATCTTCAACCGGCACAGCCTTCATCAGTTGGACAGATGATGGCAACTGCTTTCTCAGTTGGGACATCGCCTCCACGCCCACCTCGTGAACGTCGGTGGAAATGTGAACGATGTCCGGCTGAACGGCGTCAGCCATGCGCCGAATTTCGTCAACGCCGGTCGCCATCGTCAGCGCCACGCGCTTTGTGCCCGGCGGCAGAGAGGCGGCCAGTTGCCGCGCTTCGGCGAACGTCAACTCGCCGTGAACCAGACCGTACTTGCCGGCCACAAAGCCAATGTGATCCACGCCAAGTTCGGCGGCGGCTTGCGCCTGCTCAATGTTCGTGAAGGCGTAGATTTGAATAAGCATGCACTGGCGTGAAAACGTGGAGCGAGTTGGCAACTCGCGCTACTAAAACAACCTCACCTCCACCATCTCGCCCTCGCTCACCCCGTTCGCGTTGAGCGGAATGTGGATGATGCCGTCGGCGCGGATGAGGGTGAAGATCAGGTTCGACTTGCCGAAGACCGGCTCGGCCAGCATTTCGCCGTCGCGCTCGACGAGGCGGGCGGGCACGTAATCTTCGCGTCCGGCCTCGGAGGCAATGTTGCGCGTGAGTTTGGCTCGCACGCGCCGCGTCAGGCTTTCGCGCAAACCCAACATGCGCTCAATCGTTGGCTTGACAAACAACTCGGCGATGACCAGGGCGCTCACCGGATTGCCCGGCAGGCCAAAGACGGGTTTGCCGTCACACACCGCCAGCAGGGTCGGCTTGCCCGGTTTCACCGCCACCCCGTGCACCAGCACGCCCGGCTTGCCCAGTCGGTTGATCACGTCGCCGGTCATGTCGCGCACGCTCACCGAACTGCCTGCCGACAAAATCAGACCATCGCATTCGCTCAAAGCTTTTGTGGAAGTGGTTATTAGTGTATTGAAGTTATCGGGGGCGATGCCGTAACGGACGGGGAGGCCGCCAGCCCGTTGAACCAGGCCGCCCACTGAATACGAGTTGATGTCCCGAATCTGGCCTGGCCCTGCGTGAGACTCTGGCGGCACGACTTCATCGCCGGTGGCAAGGATGGCGAACGTTGGACGACGGGCGACCATCACTGACGTGATGCCTAATGCCATCAAGCCACCCAGGTCTTGCGGCCTCAAACGTCTCCCCGCCTCGATGACGGTTGCCCCGGAAGCAGGCAAAGTTGCGGACGCGCCAAAAGTATCTTGGGCGCGGACGGCGTAACCGTCCATCGTCGAGCGCGGGAAGGCCGGGAGCGCGGCGGGCGAGCGAACCGGCTCGGCCGTGACGCGGTCGAGCGCGTCAACCGTGAGGATACTTTCAGGGTGGACGCTGGCAGGCAGATGCTTGAACAACTCGGCCAGCGCGAGAGCGGGTGGCAGGACGTTGAAGAACTCAGCCATGCGGAATTCTCCAATTCTCCCATTCTCTAATTCTCTGAGAATCAGAGAATTAGAGAATGGGAGATTAGCGATTCTGGATAGACCAGTCGAAGCCGATCTCTGGATCGTCCCACGGGATGCGTTCTTCATCCGGGTTCTTGGGGTCGTAGGCTTTGGTGACGTGGTAGAACAGGATGACGGGCTGGTTGCCCAACACCTGGTAGCCGTGGGCGATGCCGATCGGGATCAGGATGATGACCGGGTTGTCCTCGCCCGCGTAAACCACCTGAGTCACGCCTTTGGTGGGCGAGCCTTCGCGCCGGTCGTGGAGCACCACACGGGCCATGCCGCTGGCGACGTACCAAATGTCGTCCTGGTGGTTGTGCCAGTGGAAGGCTTTGATCACGCCGGGGTAAGTTTTGGTAATGGAGGTCTGGCCGAAGTGACGGAGCAGGTTGTCGTCTTCGCGCAAAATTTCGCGGAAGTAGCCCCGGTCGTCAGAGTGGGTAGCGAGTTTTTTGACTACAACGTCGTGGATGGGTGGCATAAGAGGCAGTCGGTTGGTAAAGTAGGGCGTAGTGCATATTCCGTATTCCGTAGAGCCATTACGCTATACGCACTACGCAATACGCAGGCTAACCTGATAAAGCTCGCTTCAGTTCTTCGGCGTGCTGAACCCGGTGCTCGGTGGTGCGGATGAAGAATTGCTCAATGGTGATCACGTCGCCGCGGGCGTGCCTGCCGCTTTTGTCGAAGTCGGCGTCGGCGACGGTATCAAGCGTTGCCAGCACCTGGGCGTGGCCGGTTTCGATCATATTTAGAAAGTCGGCCACTGACTTTTCGGCCTGTTTTTGCACAGAGCGGCGATTGAAACGGTTGAGGTCAAAGTCGTCGGGCACGGGGGCTTCGCCTTTGAGGCAACGCTCGATCTGGCCGAGTTGGCCGCCTTCGGAGACGGCGAGGTGGGCCAGCACGTCGCGGGCCTTCCACTGCGCGCCCTCGTCGGACGGCGCGGGCATTTCCCACTGCTCGGCGGTGAAGCTGTTGAAGATTGACATGCTGGCGGCGTGGTCGGCAGTAATTCTTTGGTGGATGGAGTCTTTACGGGACATGGGTTTACCTTTCTCTTTAAGAACTGGACTGATTGCCGAGTGCTTTCTTGACTAACATCAGCATCTCGTCCATCATCAATTTGAAGTTGGGGCACTTTTGATAGACGAGAACCGGATCAAGTTTGGGCAACAACGTACGGGCCATAGTCGTTTTCTTGTAGCCTCGCCCGTCTCGACTTTGGCTGAAGAGGCGATCTAGCAATTTGGATGGAGGTTCATCGAAATTTACATCTTCGGGGCGGGCAGAGTTTGCGGAGAGCTTGAGGGCTGGGAACAAACGGGGATCGCTTAATAGCCAAGCCTCTGTTTCATGCACGGCAAAGTGTTGGCGGAAACGTGAGCGATCTGCTTCAGGAATACGTTTCACTATCTCGGCGCGGGCGTGGGCAATCTTTTGATCGCGGTCAGCATGTTTGGAATAGTCGAGCTTCAAGCCATAGAGGTCGAGCAATCCAAAAACGGCGATGGTATCATCGTTGGATAAGTGGAACCGAGTTTTGTTGGCGACGTTATCCAAATAATGGGCGTTGCCTTCAAAACGCACAGGCTGGATGCGAATGGGTTGTGGCAATTGGGGATCAAGCCAGCGCTTGAGAAATGGCGGCAGTTCTTTCTCTGTCCATCCTTCTACGAGAAGTACGATTTTCATTCGATACTCTCTAGTTCTCCCGACAACATCAAATCGCCCAATTGAAAATGTTCTAGCCAGCGACTTAGCTCGGCTTCGGGCAATCGTCGCAAACGAGATTTGCCTTCAATCGACTCTACTATTGTTGTAATATCGGCTCGCCCTTTGAATCCATTTAGAAATTGCGGCGAGTGAGTAGTGAAGATCACTTGCGTGTAACGGGCCGCGTCGGTTGCGTATTCGGCGATGAGCGGCAACATGCTGGGGTGCAGGCCGGTTTCCGGCTCGTCTATGGCAATGAGCGACGGCGGGTCCGAACCGGCCGATCCGGCCAATACAGTGAGTAAAAATAGAAAGCGCAGTGTGCCATCCGAGAGGTCGCTGGCCGATTGCTCACGGCGCAGAGAACGCCAGCGTAAACGGAGTTGGATACGACCATCCTCAGCGGGCGGGAAGACTAACTCCTCAAACTCATCACCGAAGGCGGCTTTCATTGCCGCGTTTAATTCATCTTTGAAGTACCGGTCGTTTGTGTAAAGCGTGTGCAAAACTGAGATTAGATTGCTTCCGTCCGGGTCAACGCGCAAATCGCGGCGTGAGACGGTAGCACGTCGCATTTCCGAGTCGCTATCCACGCGCACATCATGGTAAATGTAAAAGTTTGCTATTGCCCTTTGGAGTCTTGAAAAGGGTTGATTCAGTTCCGAAACCGGTCTGAATGCGATTAGAGGCTCATCTTCATCAAATGCTTCAGCATTAAGTTCTAGCTTAACTTGCTGGGCATTTAAAACAGCAGCTCGCGTTCTTGTGCGTTCCAGGACTTTTTGAGCAGGGTCGCCATTTGCTATTAGGAATTCACTTTCGATGTAGAAGGCTCCGCTTTGCCCCAAACGATTTGCGACGAGTTCATAAGTGGCGGCAGGGGACGTGAGTTGCAAACTGAACTTTATTGCATTGACCTGCCCGTCCCACAATAACGGCACCATTCCTCCAGCAGCGCGAACACTTTCTGAGAGTTTGCCATCGGCGGCGCTCTTCAATAGTTGCAGGGCGCGTAGCAAATTGGATTTACCTGAACCATTGACGCCGATCAACACATTGAGAGGGCCAGGTTCCCAAGTTACGCTTTGGAGCGAACGAAAACCTTCGATTTCAAGCCTTTGGATGCTCATAAATTATTGCCTCCTAGCTTGCTGTCGGTGGCGCAACATCCACATGCGGCACAGGCTGGCCGGTTTCAAGCGCTTTGGCGATGTCGCGCTGGTGGATCATGTTGTGGCGATAGATGAGCTTGAGCATGTTCTCCAGCGGAACCCGGCCAAACCAGGGGTGGCGGCCAACCCGGTCGAAGTCGGCGTCGGCCATGCTTTGAGCGATTTCGACGATCTCGGTCCGGGCGGCTTCAAACTGCTGAATCAGGTTAGCCGTCGTCGCCTCTTTTAGCCCGCTCACCTGGGTCGCGTTGAACTCGTCAATCACAAAATCTTCGGGCGCACCGGAGCCGCCAGCCAGAATGTCGTGGCCGTACAACACAAACGTCCGCTCGGCGCTCACGAAGTGCGCCAACAATTCGCGGATGCGCCATTCCGGGCCGGTGGTGTACACCTGTTGCCCCCATTGTGAGTCGGCCAACCCTTTGAAAAAGGTGACGGTCTTTGCGCCCTCCTCAGCCAGTCGTTTGAGAATCAATTCTTTGCGGTCGGGCATGTGCGCTCCTTTTCGTCGGGATTGAATTATACAGGGTGTGAGGCCATTCATGTTACAATTTTGGCAATGCACCGAGTGAACCACTCGGTGTTTCTATCTTGGAGTAGCAATGTTTGAAAGTGATCTGGCAACTATTGGGGACAAAATTACCGGCATCCTGGCCGGGCTGGGCATTTCCGGCGCGGGCGAGGTGAAGTGGCAACCGACTCCGTTTGCCGGGCAGTGGGGCATCGGCACGAACGTTTGCTTTCAGGCCGCCGCCGCCGAGGCGCGCTCAGGTAAGAAGGTGAACGTTCCGGCGCGGGCGCAGGAGTTGGCGGCGCTGGTGACTGAACAGTTGGGTGCGCTCGCCGGTTTTTCGCGTGTGGCCGCCGACAAAGCCTACGTCAACTTTTATTTTGATACGGCCACTTACGCCGCCCGCGTGGTGGAAGCCGCCGTTGTCGGGGGCAACGATTTTGGTCGTGGAGCGCCGAAGGGCGAGCGGGTGATGGTGGAGTATGCCCAACCGAACACCCATCACTCGTTTCACATCGGCCATGCGCGCAATGCCTTGTTAGGTGAAGCCCTGGCCCGGCTGGTGGAGTTCGCTGGGTTCGACACGGTTCGGGCTTCGTATCCAGGCGACGAAGGGTTGGGCGTGCTCACCTGCGTTTGGGCGTATCGCAAGTTTTATCGCGGCCAGGAGCCGCAAGGCGTGCACGAGCGCGGGCGCTGGCTGGCCAAGATTTACACTGAAGCCAATGCACTGGTGACTCTAAAGGAGAATGAAACAGCGGAAGAGAAGGCGCAACGCGAGGTCTACGACGCCGAGCGGCGCGACGTATACCGACTGTGGGACGCGGGTGATCCTGAGATTCGAGAGTTGTGGCGGATGACACGCCAGTGGAGCCTGGACGAACTGGACGACATTCTGAAGATGTTGGGCATCAAGATTGATGTGTTCTTCTTCGAGAGCGAAGCCAGCCTGCCCGGCAAAGAGATTGTGAAGGAATTGATCGAGCGCGGCATTGGTGATGACGAGCGGCCCACGGGCGGCCCGGTGATAGTGAAGATTGACGAGAAGTTGGGCCTGAAGAAGGAAAAGTATCGGACGGGCGTTATCTTGCGGAGCGACGGCACGACACTTTACCTGACCAAGGACCTGGCGCTGGCCAAGCAAAAGTTTGAGAAGTATCACGTTGACCGCTCAATCTATGTGGTAGACAGCCGGCAGAGCCTGCATCTACAGCAAGCTTTTAAAATTCTCGAGCTGTGGGGTTTTCCGCAGGCGGCCAAATGCCATCACTTGGCTTACGGCGTGGTGACACTGCCGGAAGGCGCCATGTCGTCGCGCAAAGGCAACGTTGTCTATTTCACCGATGTCGCCGACGAGGCGTACCGGCGAGTGCAGGCCATCATCGCCGAGAAGAATCCCGACCTTTCCGAGGAACAGCGCAACGGCGTGGCGCGCAAGGTGGGGCAGGGCGCAATTGTCTACGCCATGCTGGAAGTGGATAATTCGCGTGACATTGTCTTCAAGTGGGAAGAGGTGCTCAACTTTGATGGCAAGACCGCACCTTACATCCAAAATGCTTACGTCCGGGCGAACAGCATCTTGAAGAAAGCTGAGAACGTTCCACCGTCTTCGGCTTTGTTTGATTATCCGCTCACCCAGCATGAGGCGGAGCTAATCGATCTGCTTTCGCGTTTCCCGGCTACGGTGCAATTGGCGGCGCAGGAATACAAGCCATTGCACATGGCGAGCTACGCTTACGAACTTGCCAAGACCTTCCACAGTTTTTATCACAGCACGCCGGTTCTGCAAGCCGAGAGCGAGCAGGTGAAGAACGCCCGCCTGCGGCTGGTGGCCGCCGCGCGGCAAACGCTGGCCAATGCTCTGCGCCTGCTCAACATTCAGGCGCCGGATGTGATGTGACTATGTGACTTGAACCGCGAAGGCGCAAAGAACGCGAAGAAAACTTTGCGCTCTTTGCGTCTTTGCGGTGAAAGCTTCTGTTTTGTCTTTATCCATCATGGCCTCAAACTCTTCAACCCTTCAACCCACACAAGGCGCAATCGTCGTCGGCGCGTCGTCGGGCATTGGCGAGGCAGTGGCCCGCCGCCTGGCCCGCGAGGGCTACGCCGTGGCCCTCGTCGCCCGTCGCGCCGACCGCCTCCACCAGATTTGCGATGCGATCAACACTCAACTCGACCAGCGCCGCGCTTTCGCCTATCCACATGACGTGACTCAATTCGATCAAGCCCAGCCGCTCTTTCAATCTATCCTGCGTGACCTGGGTCGTATTGACGTTGTTGTATATGCCTCAGGCGTAATGCCGCCCGCCGGCCTCTCGGAGTTCAACTTCGAGAAAGACAAGGCGATGATTGAGGTGAATGTGCTGGGCGCGATGGCCTGGCTGGATCAGGCGGCGACGATGTTTGAACGAACGGGCGGCGGCCACATTATAGGCATCTCGTCGGTGGCCGGGGATCGCGGGCGCGTCATCAACCCCGTTTACAACTCCAGCAAAGCGGCGCTCACCACCTATCTCGAAGGCTTGCGTAATCGTCTGTCGCGCAAAGGCGTGCATGTGCTTACAGTCAAACCGGGTATGGTTGATACCGACATGCTCAAAGGCGTCAAGCGCAGAATGTGGGTCATCTCGGCTGAGCAAGTCGCCGCCGACGTTTGGTCGGCCATCAAGCGCCGCAAGCAGTCCATTTACATCCCGGCCCGCTGGGGGCTGATGATGTTCGTCATCCGCCACATCCCGTCGTTCATCTTCCGGCGGCTATCTATTTAGACGACGGACGACAGACGGTTGACGACCGTTGTCAGTTGTGTGTCGTCCATCATCCATCATCGCCTTCATGTCCTTTCCCTCTCTTGATCGTCTGACGCTTCTGCAAAACTTTGGCCGCTCGCTCGGCAGTCCCGCTTACCTCTACCGTCCAACTCACGTTGAGCAAATCGCCGGACTGTTTCGGCAGGCGGCGCAAAGCGGTTTCAGCCTCGGCTTGCGCGGGGCGGGGCGCAGTTACGTCGACGCTTCTCTCAACGGCGGCCAAATCGTCCTCGACCTGCAACGCATGAATCGGATTCTGGAGTGGAATCCGGAGACGGGGGTGATCAAAGTTGAACCGGGTGTGACGATTCAACGCTTGTGGGAGCACACGTTAGAGGATGGGTGGTGGCCGCCGGTTGTTCCCGGAACCATGTTCCCCACCCTCGGCGGCTGTCTCGGCATGAACATTCACGGCAAGAACAACTACGTCGCCGGGCCAATCGGCGAGCACGTCCTTGAGTTCACCGCGTTACTGCCGACCGGCGAAGAAATCACCTGCACGCCCGACGACGATTTGTTTTACGCCATGATCAGCGGCGTGGGCGTGCTGGGCGTGTTCACCTCAATCACCTTGAAGCTGAAGCGCATCTACTCCGGCAACCTGTGGGTGGAAGCCTGGGCCTCGCCAAACTTGCGGCAGATGATTGATGAGATGGAGCCGTTGAAGTCGGACAGCGATTACCTGGTGGGCTGGGTAGACGGCACGTGGGGCGGCAGTGGCCTGGGCCGGGGGCAGGTGCATCGCGCTCATTACCTGCACGACGGTGAAGACGCCAGTTCGATGCAAACACTCCGGCGCGAGTATCAGGTGTTGCCCGACACTTTTTTCGGGCTGGTTCCCAAGTCGGTGCTGTGGCTGTTCATGAGACCGTTCTTCAACAACCCCGGCGTCACTTTGGTCAACACGGCCAAATATGTAGCCTCGCGCACGTTGAGCCACCGCAAGACTTTTCTGCAATCCCTCGTGGCTTTCAATTTTCTGCTTGACTACGTGCCGAACTGGGAGAAGTCGTACGGGCGCGACGGGCTGATTCAATATCAGAGCTTTATTCCCAACGCCAGCGCCGCCGATGCCTTTGGCGAGATTCTCAAAACGACTCAGCGGCGCGGCCTCCCGAACTACCTGGCTGTGGTCAAGCGCCACCGCCCCGACAAGTTTTTGCTTTCCCACGCGGTGGACGGCTACTCGCTGGCGATGGATTTCAAAGTGACGAACGGCAATCGCGCCGCCCTGCAAGAACTCACCGACGACTTGAGCGAGATCGTTCTTCAAGCAAATGGCCGCTTCTACTTCGCCAAAGACAGCACACTTACTTCACATGCGGTGGCGAAGTCGCTAGGCGAGAAAACGCTGGCCCGCTTCGCCGAGTTCAAACGCCGCTGTGACCCGAACTGCCTCTTGCAAACCGAACTCTATCGGCGCTTGTTCTGTGCGCCGGATCAAAAAGGATAAATACCCATGACCAAACCTAAAGTTTTAATTTCCGACGGCCTTGCCGAAGACGGCATCAAATTGCTCCAGGGCGTGGCCGAGGTGGTGACGCAACCGAAGATCGCCGCCGACGAACTGATCGCCGCCCTGCCGCAGTATCAGGGCCTCGTCGTTCGCAGTCGCACCAAAGTGACGGCGAAAGTGATTGAGGCCGGGACGAGCCTGAAGGTGATTGGCCGGGCCGGGGTGGGTGTGGACAACATTGACGTGCCCGCGGCCCTGGCCAAAGGCATCACCGTTGTCAACTCACCGCTGGCCGCCACCGTGTCGGTGGCCGAACTGACGCTGGGCCTGATGTTGGCGCTGGCGCGTGAAATCCCTCGCGCCGACTCGGCCTTGAAAAAGGGCGAATGGCTGAAGAGCGGCTTGAGCGGTAGCGAGCTTTACGGCAAGACGCTGGGCCTGGTGGCCGTTGGCCGGATTGGGGCGGCAGTGGCCGGGCGCGCGGTGGCTCTGGGCATGCGGGTGATGGCTTACGACCCATTTCTCTCTGACGATGACGTTCGCCAGCGGCAGGCGCACCCCACCACCCTTGACGAATTGTTGGCCGTCTCCGATTACATTTCCATTCACTCGCCCCTTACCTCGCAAACCAAACATCTCATCAACGCCGACTCGTTCGCCAGAATGAAAAACGGCGTGCGCCTGATCTGCGCGGCGCGGGGCGGGGTGATTGACGAAGCCGCACTGCTGGCCGCGTTGGAGTCGGGCAAGGTGGCCGGGGCCGCCCTTGACGTGTTCGAGACCGAGCCGCCGGGCCTCACGCCGCTCACGACGCATCCCAAAGTGATCGGCACGCCGCACGTCGGGGCGCAAACCGCCGAGGCCCAGACCCGCGCCGGGGTTGACATTGCCGAAGAAGTGGCGGCGGTGTTGACGGGGAAAACGCCACGCTGGAAAGTCACCGCGTAGAAAACCCCAAATCCCAAAAGCCCAACTTCCAAAATGATTTCACCGCGAAGGCGCAACCCCGCAAAAAGAAGCGGGGCAGGCGGACGCAAAGAGATCAAGAAAAATCTTCGCGGTCTTGGCGTCTTCGCGGTTAATTCTTGCTTCCGATCAGAAGCGCCTTGAGTAAGCGCCTGTGCTTTTCAGAGAACGGCGCGCGCAGGGCCGAGCCGAGAGTCGCCAGCAGGCGATGGGCTTGAGCCTGACGCGCGCCGTAATGTTTCTCGATCACATACAGTTCGGAAAGAGTCACTCGCGTCAGCCGATCTTCGCCGAAAGTTTCCCCGGCGGCATTGCCGTGATGAATGACTTGCGCTTCGGGCGCGAATAACACTCGCCAGCCTGCCTGGCGGGCGCGGTAGCAAAAATCCCAATCTTCGCCGTACAAGAAAATAGACTCGTCGAAGCCGCCGATCTGCGCCCAGCACTCGCGGCGGATGAGCATGGCCGCGCCGAGTAGCCAATCAACAGAGACTTCGGAAGTCTCAACAGACTTCCGAAGTCTGCTGAAGCGGGCGGCGATGGTTTCAGCGAAGAAAAGGTGACGCTTCACTGCGCGCCAAAGGGTCGGGTCGGGAAACGTCGAACGCTGGCGGCGACCATCCCCATTCTGGGAGATCAGTGACGGGCCGATTATGCCGACTCGCGAGTCCTGAGTGGCGGCGAGGAGGGGCGGGAGGCTGGTCGGTAACAGTTGAACGTCGGGGTTGAGAAGAAATATCCAGGGTGTGACCGCCGCTTTGATCCCGATGTTGGCCGCCATCCCGAAACCGAGATTGCGCTCGTTGCGAATCGTCGCCAACTCAGCGGAGCCGTCGGTGGAAGCGTTGTCAACCACGATGGTTGGGCCCGGGAGAGTGGCGAGGCAACGTTCGAGATAAGCGCAAGTGTTATAACTGACGACGACGAAGGTGATCACTACGCTCCGTATCAAGCGCGAGTTGAACCCACCACGCGCTTCTCCGGCGGGCTGAGGCGGGCGCGCAGAAGTTTGTACTGGCGCACCAAGCCGATGGCGGCGTAGACCAGCCAGTTGAACGGAGCCGGGTAGTGGCTCTCGTAGTGCTTGCGATGAAAGACGCGCATGGCATCATAGAAAGCGTTGATCATGCGCTCCGGTCGTTTGCGCGTAGACGTGCCCTTGAGGTGCTTGACCACGACTTCAGGCCAGTAGACAACCCGGTAGCCTTGCTTTTTGATTCGCAGGTTGAGGTCAAGGTCTTCGCCGTACATGAAGAAGCTTTCGTCCATCAACCCGGCCTTGCAAATGGCTTCGCCGCGCATCAACATGCACGCGCCGACAACCGAGTCCACATCGGCGGTTTCGTCTTCAGGCAGGAAGGTCATGTTGTAGCGGCCAAAGCGCGAACTCTTCGGAAAAATTTTGGCGAGGCCGAAGATGTAATAAAACGACGTGAGCGGCGTCGGCTCGCCCCGGCGACAGGCCAGGTCGAGCGAGCCGTCGGCCAGCGCGAGTTTGGGGCCGAGCACACCAACGTCAGGATGCGAGTCCATGTGGTCAAGCATTCGGCGGAAGGCGTCGGGCGGTGTTTCAGTGTCCGGGTTGAGAAGCAGGGCGTAGCGAAACCGGGGCGAGTCGGGGAAACCGGCGGCCTTGAGGCCGAGGTTGTTGCCGAACGAGTAGCCGCCGTTTGCCCGTGAGTCGATCACTTCACACCAGCCGTGGTTCTGGCGAACGAACTCTGCCGTGCCGTCGTTGCCGCCGTTGTCCACCAAATAGACTGTGGCGCTCAAACCTTCAGTCGCGGCCCGGACGGTGCTCAGGCAAGCGGTGAGGAATTCTTTGGAGTTGTGGGAGACGATAATAATCGCAACGTCTTGCATCAGTTCAGGAGTCAGAAGTCAGAATTCAGGAGTCAGAAGCGAAAAATATTCTGGCTTCCGTATTCTGGCTCCTGAATTCTAAGCCTTTAGAATTTCCCCATAGCTCCACAATCTCAACCGCAACTTCTCGCCGCTTACCTTACCGGTCAGCCAGCCCTTGAGGGTGCGGGCCAGCCAGAACAGCAGGCCGACGACGGTGAGGCACTTGAGGGCGGTGTATTTCAGCAGGCCGTAGTTTTTGCGGTAGAAGTACGACTGGCTCTTGTAGAACTGGGCCGAGGACTTTTCGGGATTTTTGGATGTGCTGTGCGCGCCGAGGTGGGTGATGGTGGCCGCCGGCGTGTAGAGCAGTTTCCACCCGGCCCGCCGAGCGCGGTAGCACCAGTCGGTCTCCTCAAAGTAGATGCCGAACTTTTCGTCCATGCCCGGCAGTTGCTCGTAGAGTTTGCGGCGGAAGAGGAGAGTTGCGCCGAGGATGTGCTCAACTTCACGCTCGCGGTTATAGTCCTCGGGCAGATAGCGGCCATTCTGTTGCGAGTCTAGCGGGGCCAGCATTTCGAAGAAGCCGAAGAAGGCTTGTTTGAGGTCGGGGAAGCGGAAGGTGTTGTGTTGCAGTGAGCCGTCCGGGTTGACGACGCGCGGGGCGATCATACCTGCTTCAGGGCGCACGTCCGCAAACTCGACCAGCGCTTTCAGCGCGCCGGGATGAACGACGGTGTCCGGGTTGAGCATGAGGATGAGGGGCGCGGTGGCTTGCTTGAAGCCATAGTTGTTGCCGCCCGCGAATAGCAGGTTGCCATGATCTGCCAACAGTCGTGCCCAGGGAAATTCGTTGCGGATGACGTCAACCGTGCCGTCGGTCGAGCCGTTGTCTACGACGATGACTTCGACGGAAGACGGTGGACGACGGACGAAAGATGATAGTCGGTCGTCAGTCGTCGGTCGTCGGTCGTCATGTTCGTCGTCCCAGCCGCAAGGAATTGACTCAAGGCAATCGCGAATGACGGCGGCGGAGTTGTAGGTGACGATGACGATGGAAAGGGCGGGAGGCATACTTACTTGAAGAACTGTGCGATCCACCCAATCGAATTTGCCCCGGCGTAAGCCACAATCCACATCTTGATCACCTTGCCGATCAGCGTGGCTAAGAGGAACTTCGCCAGCGGCATCTTGAGTGTCCCGGCGGCGACACCGGCCAGATCGAAAATGGGAAGCGGTTGAATTGCTAGAACGATGATCGTGAACATGCCGTAGCGATCTGTCAACTCGTGCAGTCGTTGATAGAGCTTCGTTTTTCCCACAATGGCTTGCCCGGAGAACCCGGCCCCGTAGCCCGACAGCTCGCCAATCGTCGCCCCGATACCGGCGGCTACGCCAACCCAGAAAGGGTTGAAGACTAACACGCCCGCCGACGACTTCAAGGCCGCCATGGCAAACACCAGCGCCAGCGCCGGGGCAGGCAGAACAATCGTCGCGCTCCCCAGCACGTTGATGGCAAAAATCCCCGGATAGCCGAATCTCTGCAAGGTCTCTATTTGATCGCGGATCGAATAGATGAACACCGAGATGGCGATCACGGCCAGCAACACACCAATGCGGGCGGCGGTCAGTTTCCAGTTGGTGGGCTTGGTGGCAGACTCAGACAAGGCGTTTTCATGCTTTCCAGTCAACGAATTTTGAAACGAATAAACGAATACTTTGCCTTTGCGGCCATTCGTTTATTCGTTGCCCATTCGTTGACCGGAGCTCTGCCTATCATCAGTTCCCAATCTTCTCAATCAACGCCTGCACGCCTGCTTTATCCGCCTCCGGCGCGGCGGCCAACGCCTGGCTGGCGTAGTCCAATGCTTTGGCTTTGTCGCCCTTTTCCAGATAAATCTCGGCCAGCGTTTCCTGCACCGACCACACATTGTACTCCGGCCCGGCCACGCCAATTAAATCTTCGTAACTCGCAATCGCCGCATCCAAATTGCCAAGCGTCCTCTCCGCCGCCGCCAGCCCCAGCCGGGCGGTGAGCAAAGGCGGCGTGCCCGGTTTGAAGGCTTCGGCAGTGATGGCTTGCTGATAGTAGCCTGCCGCTTTTTCGTAATCGGCCAGTTGTGTCCCCGGGTCGCTCTCGACGGCGCCCGCCTGAGTCCAGTAATCGCCCAGGGCGGCATACGTCTCGTTGAACTTATCGTCCAGGCTCAACGACTTGTTAAATTTCTCCAGCGCGCTTCCGTAATCATTCTTCAAATTCAAATCGAAGCGCGCCCACTCATTCCAGAGGCTGGGGTTGTTCGGGCTGAGCATGAGGGCCGTTTCGTAGTGGCCGTTGGCAGCGTTGATGCGAACGTCGGCTTCGTTCGGGTCGGTTGTCGTGCGCGCCCAGCGTTGCAGTAGCCGCGCCAGGTTCGCGCTGTGATCGGGGTTGAGGGGATTGAGGGCCAGAGCTTCCTGCAATTCGCCCTGGGCCACATTCAAAATTGTCTCCTGCTCCACCCGGTCGGTCGAGCGGTTGGCGGCCTCCAAATAGGCCCGCCCCAAAAACAGATAATACTGATCCTGCTCCGGCGCAAGATTGATTGCCTGCTCGTAAAGCGGAATCGCCACATCCCACCGCGCCTGCCGATCCCAGGGTTGGGCTACCTTGTGAGCCATGTCGGCCTGCACCAAACGCGTATTTGAGAAATAGCCAAACATGATAGCCAGCGCCAGTAGAGCCGGGGCCAGCACCATCTGCGCCTTATTGCCCAGCAGTTCAACCGGCCACTCGGTTGCCAATGTGATTGCGCCAAACGCCAGCAAGACGGTCAGCCAGATCACAAAGCCGGAGATGACGCCGCCCACCAACCGCATCGTGCTCAAAAATTCTTGAATGTTTGCCGGTTCGCGGGCCGCAATCGCGCCCAGCGAACCAAGATAGTAGAACGCAAAGACCAGCCACACCAGGGCCGACCCGGCCAGCGTGATGAGCGCCCAACGTTCGTTTTCGCTCCAGGCAACGCCCACAAACCAGACAACGGCAAACAGCAACAACATCCCGAAACTCGTCGTCCCATTCAACTTCGTCAGCGACTCGGCCAGCATTCCGGCAACCGACGTCGTTTTATCGGCGTTGCCCAAAAAGTTGTAGCTCATCGTCGCCAGAATTAGGCTGTTGATGAAGATGGGGAAAAGGGCCGTGGCGGCGTTGGCGTTTGAGGGGCGTTTTTCGGTGGCGCGAGCCGCTCTCGCCCGTCGGCTTAACTTCGGTTCAGCCGTCTCTGTTTGTTGAGCTTTGGGTAAAACCCTCAGTGGCATCACCCAACCAACCACCAACAGCAGAGCCGCGTAAGTCCAAAAGTGCAAACGGGTCGAGACGGTGGCGATGCCGAAGTGAATCTCGGTGAAGTGGGCCACGATGCCGCCAAGCAGGGCGGTGATGATCAGCGCCTTCCACTCGTCTCCTTCGACTACGCGGCGCGCCTGCTCCGCATGAGCGGAGGCCACGTCGTTTGTGGTCGTAGTCGAAGGGCGCGTGCCGCTCCGCTCAGGATTCGACCTGAGAGTCCGGTTGAGGGCCAGCCAGGCCAGGTAAGCCAGTAAGCCGATCAACATGCCAAACGGCAGGCCAACGCCAAAATAGGCCGGGCCGCGCCAGGCCACCAGCGTCACAGCGCCAAGCGCACCGCCGCCAGCGTACAGCCCGACGTACAACCACTTGTCTTGCGGCGTGATCAGGCCCAGCCATTTTAAGCCGTAGTAAATCACTGCCGCGAACACGGTCAGGTAAGCCACCAGCCCCAGCACGCCGGTTGTCACCAACGCGTCGAAAGTTTCGTTGTGCGAACGATCCGGTGTGGCCGTGCGGGCTTCGTACTGGCCGATCTCGGCCGGGTAAAAACGGTTGTAGGCCACATACATGGACTCCGGCCCGTAACCGACGATGGGCCGAAGCAGGTTGAACGGGTCGGGCCGCCCGCCGGGGTACACAATTGGATCGTGCGGCAGGATCAGGTCAACCGCGCCCTTCCAGATCAACACCCGCACTTTGCTCGTGCCATCTTGCACCTCAAACACTCGACCGAGGCGGCCCAACGACGTTGTTTGCCGCAAGGACTCCAACGGCCCGTTTGGAATATTCAGGGTAATTAAAAACGCGGCGGCTACCCCGGCCAGTCCGAGGATGCCCAGCGTGACTTTCTTCTGTCTGAAGGCGAGTGACATTAAGATCGCCCAGAAAAACATTCCAGCCAGCAACCCCAGCCAGGGGCCGCGACTGCCGCTGAACCAGATCGCCACCAACTGCATCGCGCCGGTGAAGACGTAGACGGCGGCCAGGATGATGTTGCGAGTCAGCCCGGCTTCTTCGCGCAAGATTGCCCGGAAGGTTTGCGCGATGCGCATGGCTGTGAGCGGCACGACCATGATGAGGTAGGCGGCGATGAAGATGGCGTTGCCGAGGGTGGAGGTGATGCGTTGCGAAGTATCTTCGCCCCAGGGCAGAGGATCGATCCGCAGGCGTTGCATGACGCCGTACAGACTCACCGGCAGGCTGGCGTAGATGACGGTGTTGACGAGGCGCTCGACTTGCTCTTTGCGCCGCAGGTTGACGGCGACGGCGGCGAAGACGACGAGATAGGCCAGCGTCGTATACGTGCCTTGCAGGCGCGTGTACGATCCCCAGAAGCTGATGCGGGGCGTGAGGGAGAGCAGGGTTGAGAGGAGGGTGACGGCCAGCAGGGCGGCGACCGGCAGGGCCAGCGGCAACTGCCGGAACGACTCGAACTTGTGGCGCGGGTTGAAGGCGACGACTTCCCAACGCAGGCCGCGTTCTTCAATCAGCTTCACGGCCCACGCAGTCGCGATGATCAGCGCGATGCTTCGCACGAGCGCGATCTTGTCCGGCTCGAAGGTGCGGCTCGAATATGAGTTGAAGAACAGCGGGGCCAGCACTAGCGCCGCTAGCCAGCCCGCTTCCATCAGGCCTTCGCAGAAACGACTTAGTTTTGTGGAATGCATTCAATACTTGGACACGAAGGCACGAAGGCTCAAAGACTCAAAGAAAACTTGGTGTCTTAGCGCCTTGGTGTCTTTGTGTTGAGATTTTACCTTTGGCCGCAAACACTTTGGTATACCGCCTCCACCCTCTCCACCATCGTCTCCTGCCTAAACTCGCGCCGCGCGCGCGCTTGCCCGGCTTCGCCCATGCGCGCCCGCAAGGCTTCGTCGGCCAGCAGGCGGTTGAGGGCCTCGGCCAGCGCGGGCGGGGTGCGCGCCGGGACGACCAGCCCGGTCACGCCATCCTGCACCACGTAAGACGTGCCCGTGCCAAGCTCGGTTGTCACGCACGGCAAACCGGCGGCCATCGCTTCGAGCAAAACGATCCCAAACGCCTCCGAGCGCGCGCTGGCTGGCAGGACAAAAATGTCGGCGCTTCGATACAAAGCGGCCAACGCTTCATCGGGAACCGTGCCGAGAAAGCGCACCTTCTCGCCGAGCGCCAGTTCACCTGCCAGCCGCTCCCAGCCCGGCCTCATCGGCCCGTCGCCGGCCACGATCAAGTCGGCGTCAATCTCCGGCATGACCTTCAGCAAATCGCTCAGACCTTTGTAGTAGCGATGCCGCCCGACGAACAGCAGGGTCGGGCGCTCGCGGCGAGTCCGGGGCGGGGTTGCGAACCGCTCCACGTCTATGCCCAGCGGCAGAACCAGGCACTTGCTCCCCAGCCGCACCAACTCGGGTGACGATACCACATAATTCGGACTCGTCGCCAGGATGGCCTTTGCCCGACGCAGGCCCCAGCGCATCACTGGCCTGTAAAATGCGCCAATCACTTTTTGCCGCACCACCTCGCTGTGGTAGGTGATGATGGTTGGCCCGTGACCGCTTCCGCGCAACCAGTGACTCACTTCTCCAAACGGATAAGGAAAGTGCAGGTGAGTGATGTCAGGGTGTTCCTGCGCCAGCAGTCGCGGCAGTTCGGCGGAGAGCGGCGTGCTGGCAACCGTCCGCGCCCGCGCCGCCCGGATCACGCGCACGCCGTTCATCGTCGCAACTTCGGTGTGTGGCCCGGTGTGGCAAACCAGCACGCTCACCTCGTGCCCCCGCGCCGCCAGCCCTTCGGCCAACGTCCGAATGTGATTCTCGATGCCGCCCAGCACCGGGAAATAGTCTTTGTAAACGTGCAGGATTTTCATCAATACTCAATTCACAATGCGCAATTCTCAATTGTTGCGAGCGTGTTTTCCCATGTGAACCGTTTGACCCATTCAAACCCGGCTTCGATTTTTGACTCTCGCACTGCCAGATCATCTAACTGATTAACTGCCTCAGCCAGCGCCGCCGTCGTCATGTCATCGGCCATCACTGCCGCCTCACCCGCCGCCTCTTTCACCCCCGGCGCGGGCAGGCAGACAACCGGCGTGCCGCAGGCCATAGCTTCGACGACGGGTAGGCCGAAGCCTTCGCACAATGATGGGAACATTAGCCCGCGTGATGCTGAATACACGGCGGGCAAATCTTCTTCGGCAACGTAGGGCAAATTGCCACGCGAAGCGTGCCCTACGATGAGCAACGTCCGCCCCCTCATCGCCTCCACCGCCGCCCCTGTGTTCTTGTGCCATTTGCGCGAGCCGAAGCACAGCCAGAACTCGTCCGGCAAATCATACTTCTGTCGCACTCGCTCAGTTTCATCTCTCGTCGCTGGGCGAAACTTGGGGTCAAGCCCCGGCGGGCAGACATGCATCTTTTCGCGCGGCACGCCCAACGCCGCAATCTCCTCCCGCGCCGACTGGCTCAGCACGATCACCCGCTTCGCCGCAACGCCTGCTAATCGGTGAGCCAGACGATAAGCCAATTTTGCCAGAGGCGGCAAGCCCGGCCCAAGCAACGGCGTGGCGTCGTACAAAGTTACCACTGCCGGACACGGCAACATATAAGGCATCAGGTAGTACGGCGAGTAATAAACATCTGCGCCGCGACTCTTCAACGGCACATCAATCTGCGCCAGCGGCGAGCGCACACTGAAACTCTCGCGCCGCAATCCTCCAATCTCAAATCTCGTATTTCTCAACGCCGGATCAACGATGGTCACACCCACGCGCTCGCCCAGCGCCCACCACAATCCAAACGCATAGCGCCCGATGCCGGGATAATGATCGCCTATCGTCCGCGCATCAAACGCCAGCAACATCTTGCCACACCTGTTCCAGCCGCCGCGTCATCGCCCCCAACTCGAATCTTGCCAGCGCCCGCTCGCGTCCCTCGCGCCCCAGCCGCGCCCGCGTGACCGCGTCCATTTTCAACGCCTCAGCTAATGCTTCAACGTCGCCAGTGGGAACAAGTAAACCGGCGTTGCCCACCACTTCGGCGGTTGCCCCGGCGCGAGAGGCAATCACCGGCACGCCGGCCAGCATCGCTTGAACAAGGACACGTCCAAATGGTTCAGGTCGAGTCGAAGCGTGAATAAAAATATCGCTTGCGGCGAGAATGTCGCGCACGTCCGATCGCTGGCCCAGAAACTGAATCTCGCCGTTGAGGGCCGCCAACTCAGCCTTCAACCCCTTGCCCCCCAATTCCCCTTCCGACTCATCCTCACCGCCGACGATGACCCCGGCCACGTTCGCCAATTTTACCGCCCGCGCAAAAACTGCGTGCCCTTTCCAGCGCACCAGCCGCGCAATCATCACGGCTACCGGCTTGCCCGTGTTTAGTGTGAGCTTCGTTTGTGGTTGTGTGTCAGGTAGGCCATCGGGGATGATGATGGTTTTAGCAGGACTCGGCGAGCAACGACCGGCGATGAACGACGACACGGTGATGATGCGTTTGGGAATGGACGACAGGGTCGCCGCCAGCGGCAGGGGAAACGTGTCGTCGGCCAACCGCCAGACGAGCGGCGCGCCGGAGACTCGCGCCGCCACCGCGCCAATTGCGTGGGTGCGAGCCGTCGTCGTCATCATCACGTCCGCTTGCGCGTGACGGGCAACCGCCGCCAGCCTCAGCCCGGCGGTAATCATCGCCGCCAAATTCTCGCGCACGCGCGGCATTGGCAGGCGGCGAACGTCAACATCGCGAAACTCGACACGACTGGCTGTGTCAGTAGCCATCGTCAGCGTGAACTTCTCGCGATCCATTGCGCCGATCAAATCTGTAATCATCGCTTCTACGCCGCCAAAGATTGGCGCGTGATCAACGATGAGAACTTTCAGTTTGTTGCTCATAAAATCTCACCGCGAAGACGCGAAGGGCGCGAAGGTTTCTTGTAATTCTTTGCGTTCTTCGCGCCTTTGCGGTTCAAATGGATTGCCATAAACCCATCAATTCTTTCGCAATCGTTTCGTGTGACCACCGCTTTACCCGCTCCAGGCCTCGCCGCGATAGCTCGGCTCGTAGCTTTGCATCATCCTTCAGTCTGACGATGGCCGCTCGTAGTGCGGCCACATCGCCCTCTGGCACGATCAGCCCGGTGTCACCAATCGTCTCCGGGATCGCGCCAGAGTTTGAGCCGATGACGGGCAGGCCGCAAGCCATCGCTTCGATCAGAACCCGGCCAAACTGCTCCTTCCATTTTGGCGTGGTGAGCGAGGGCAGAACCAGCACATCCATCTGGCGCAAGTAGTCGTTCACCTGCTCCGGCCTCACGCCGCCCGTTACTTCGCCATTTACCGACTCCGGCCCTTTGCCTACAGCCAGCAGGCGCGCGTCCAGCCCGCGCACGGCTTCGTTCAACACTCTGATCCCTTTCTCCCTCACCAGCCTGCCGACGAAGCCAACAGTGAACTTGCCTTTGCCGCTTCGCGGCTCGGAATGACTTTTGGTGGAATCGATTCCCAGAATCGGGCTGACGACAATTTTGCCTGAGAAGCCTTTTGCTCTCAGTAAGTTCGCGGCCTCGGTGTTGCCGGCTATACAACCTTTGGCTTGGTTCAATGTCAAGCCTTCGATCCAACGCTGAAGCGGCGAGAGACGGCGAGCGAGGTTCTCCCAGATGAAGAAAGTGATTTTGATAGGCAGGCCGCGCGCCGCGAACAACCATTGCACCATCACCAGGCTTACCGGCTCTTGCTCGATGTGCAAAACGTCGGGCCGGGCTTGAAGCAAGATGCGGCGCAAGTTGGCGCGATAGAGAAAGGCGTTGTTGCGCCCGGTGAAGAGGGTCGGGAGCGAGATCAGGTTTTCATCAGGTGACGGCGGCACGTCGAACAAGGCCTCTTGCCAGCGGTCGGCGGTCACAACCGTCAACTCGACCCCGGCGGCGCGGAGCGCGTCGAACTTGATCCGGTTGGTCGGCGCGGCGTAGATGTGCGAAGTGAGGAGGACGCGCAGGGGTGTTTACCGCCTCAGCAGGGCTTCGATGCGAGCCACAACCATTTCGATGGCGACTTGATTGTGGCCGCCTTCGGGGATGATGACATCGGCGTAGCGTTTGGAGGGTTCGACGAATTCCAGGTGCATCGGGCGGACGGTGGTGAGGTATTGTTTGATGACCGATTGCGGCGTGCGCCCGCGCTCGGCCACGTCGCGTTCGAGGCGGCGGATGAAGCGCAGGTCGGCGTCGGTGTCCACGTAGATTTTCATGTCGAAGAGTTGGCGCAGGGCCGGTTCGGCCAGGATGAGGATGCCGTCCACCAGGATGACGGGCCGGGGTTCAACGCGCGCGGTCTGGCGGGCGCGGGCGTACGTCGTAAAGTCGTAGATCGGCACTTTAATAGGCTGGCCGGATTTTAGTTGGCGCAGATGCTCGATCAGCAGTTCTGTTTCGAGCGAGTCGGGATGATCGAAGTTGAGGGCGTCGCGCAGGGGCGGGGCGAGTTGGTCGAGGTTGTGGTAGTAGGCATCGTGGGGCACGGCGGCGATCCGGTCGGCTCCGACGTGGGTGAGGATGGCGTTGGCGACAGTGGTTTTACCGGAGCCGGTTCCCCCGGCAAGGCCGATGACAACAGGGGCGTGAGAGGGAGTCACTGGCTATTGTTTCGCCGCCGCAAACACGGCTTCAACATCCACCGAGAAGCCGTTCAAAAGCGCAGAGGAGGCTGACACGCCCGGCGCAAATTCGCCGTGAACGGCATACGCCACGCCTTCAAGTTTGAGAACGGTAATCTTTTGCTCTTGAGGGTCAATGATCCAGTATTCGGGGATGCCGCCTTCGGCATAGTCTTTACGCTTTTTCTCAAGGTCGCGCTCTCTGTTCTCCAGGCCCTCGCTCACCACTTCCATCACCAGGTCTGCCCCAAGCCAAAAGTCTTCGCCGCGCCGGGCGGCGTTTTGCGCAGACATGAACACAACATCTGGCTCGCGATATTTCTCTTCCCAAAGCTTGATGCGCAAGGGCGCGACAAGCACTTCGTTGCCGCAGTGTATCGCCGACTTTGAATCGGCGCATGTAAGGCGAAATGTTTTCAACCGTGAACGGTTTTGGCTGGGACACAAATCGGCTGAGGGCATTGTTCTTCGTCGTGTTGTCCACGCCCAGCAAGTCGAGCAGGCTGGTGGTGACGGGCGGCGCGGGGAAGATGACCTGCATTAACGCTACGATGATTCGGAGAATGGGAAGGGGCAGGGGGATCATCAGCCGCCGCGCGCCAATTGCTTGAAGCGCGCGCCGTTCAACTTCGGCGATGGTCAGCACCTCCGGCCCGCCAAGTTCAAAATCCTGGCCGAGGGTGGAAGGATCATCGAGCGACTTGACGGCGGCGGTTGCCACGTCCTCGACCCACACCGATTGAAACTTCGCCTGCCCGTCGCCGATGATAGGATAGATGATCGGCGAGAGCGGCGCGAGTCTGGCGAAGGTGTTGGCGAACTCGTCTTCCGGCCCCCAGATCACCGAAGGCCGGAACGCCGTCCACTCCAAACCCGAAGCGGCCACGTATTCCTGCGCTCTGCCTTTGGAAGCGAGAAAACGGTAGGGCAGTTTAGAGTCGGCTCCCAACTGGCAAATGTTGACGAAGCGGTTGACTCCGGCGGCTTTGGCCGCGTTTACAATATTGATCGTGCCCTGGTAGTTGATGGACTCATAGGTGCGACCGCCTTTTTCAATGGCAATCGCCACCGTGTGAATAACGGCCTCTACGCCTTTGACGGCGTTGGCAAGAGTCTCAGGCTTGGTGACATCGCCCTCGACCCACTCGACGTTCAGCCCGACCAGGCGGCCTTCAGCCTCGGCCCAGGCCCGGCTACGCACTAATGCTCGCACAGGTTTGCCCGCCTCTGCCAGCCGTTTGAGGATGTGACTGCCGAGATAACCGGACGCGCCAGTGACAAGAATCATAGAACCCTCTCAAGATTCAGCCAGACCTGCCGGGTCTTGCGAAGCATCTGTAGCGAAGCGAAATGGACGAGACCCGGCAGGTCTGAAAAGTTGAACTGAATCTTATCGCTGAATCAACGATTCGCCCGCGAGAGTTTGTTGAGCGTTCCCGGCTCGGCAAAGACGGCGATCTGATCGCCCGCCGCCAGCGCCTCGTGATTCTTCGGGTGCAGATCGGCGCGACCCTTTCGCTCAAGCAAGACGATGGTGCAATCGAAATTGTCCTCAACTTTTTCGATGGTTTGGCCGATTAGCGACGATTTGCTTTTGATGGAAAAACGGGCCAGACTGAGGGGACGACCGGAGAGGGTGATGGGGCTGGTGACGTCGGACTGGGCCGCCGCCCCGGCGATGGCCGGGGCGGCCAACGTGGAGGCGCTAAACACCTGATCGATCCCGAACTGATTTTCGATCTGTCGGGCGAACTCTTCGTCAAACACCCGCACCAGAATCCGGGTGCTGCTGTTGAGGGTGCGGGCCTTGATCGCCATTTGCAAATTCATAGTGTCATTGGAAGTGCAAACGATGACGACACGGGCGCGGGCGATGCCCGCCGCGTTCAGCGTCTCAGGCTTGGTCGCGTCAGCCTGAATGATGGGGATGTTCATCGTCTGCGCCTCGGCCAGCAAGTCGGCTTTGGGATCGAGTTCGATGACGACCACATCGTCGCCCAGGTTGTGCAATTCGCGCGCCACCCGAAAGCCGAGATGCCCCAGGCCAATCAGAATAATGTGATCGGAATACGTTGATGCGATTGCCATTTGCCAGGCCTCCCCTCGTAAGCGGCGATTGAAAAGCAGAACGCCAAAGTCTGCCCCGCGCGCCAGCAACGCCAGCCCGATGACGGGCATGACGAAAAAGAAAATCTGCCGATACCACTCGTTCGGAAACGACGTGTTGGCCTGCAGGAAAATCATGGACAGGATGAGGAAAGTGGACTCGGCCAATGACAACTCGGTTCCGGCGATTTTGGAAAGCTGAGAATACACCCAGCCGCCGACGATCAGGGTCAGGCTGAAACCGATCAGCGTGTCCTTGAATTCGTTGAGCAAAACGAGAGTGTCGCGGATGCTGGCCCGCAGGTTTCGCAGTTGTGGCAATCGATGTTTGGCGCGATGCCAGATAAGGTTCATGAGGGGAGATTTTACTTCAGAATGGGAAAGTCAAACGTAAAACGTGAAACGTCAAATCTCTAATCTCTAATTCTCTAATCACGTGTTTCCACACTTCACTCATGGCTTTCTGCCACGACGACCCAAACCAGACTGCGAGCCAGCGGCACACGTTCAATCCTGATTTCGAACCCGGCGGCCTGATAGGCTTGCGTCAGCCGGGGCGGCCAGCCGCCGCCGTCCGGCTCGGGTGCGGTGCTCTGGCCTGTCACCTCAAACAGCCATTGCGCCAGCCGGTCGGCGATGTGGCCGGGAATGATGGTGGCCGCCGGGACGAAAATCATGCGCCCGCCGCTCGCTCCGCTCGCCAGCACACGTTTGAACTCGCGCACGGCCTCAGGGTGAACGATGAACTCGGCTGGAAAAGTGGAGACGATGGTGGTGAAATGGCCTGACGGAAACGGCAGGGCGGTGACACTGCCGCGCACAAACGGTGGAAACAGATTGTGCCGCGCTAATTTCTTCTTGGCGATCTGGCCCATGTAAGGCGACAGGTCGAACGCCACCGGCTTGTAGCCTTTCGCCGCCAGATCAATTTGCAGATCGCCCGTGCCGTGCGCCACCTCCAACACGGTTTCGCCGACGATGAAGGGGATGGCCTGCCTCTGCCACTCGCGCCACTGGCCGACGGACACCGTCCAACTGACGAGGTCGTAAGTGAAAGCGAATTCGTTGTAGAGTAATCGAAAGAAGGCGCGGAGCAGTAGTCGCATAATTAGAGCACAGCCCCGAACGTAGCCAGTTCAATCCCATGCTCTTGAATGGCTTCTCTAACTTCAACTGACGTCAAAACCTTTATCTCTTCTTCTCTCTGCCGGTCGTAAGAGCTATTGTTCAAAATATCTTCATCTACGAAGCCGGGGTGACACATGATCTCGGTAACGCCGTCAGGCAAAGTGTTGAGGGTGTCGCACAAGTTGGCAAGAGTTGCGCCTTTACCAAAAAAACCGGCGACGAAATTGTCAGGGCGCTTGATTTGCCTTTCCTGAATCAACCGCCGGACATTTTCAGCGCTTTGACCGGCGAATGCGCCAGCTCCAGCTATGTCGTTTGTGTTGGCGTTAAAGGGGCTGCGAATGGAAACGCGGTATTCGTTGGCCAGGTCGAGCATGACATTGAAAGCAATTTGGCTGAGGTATGACGTGTGATGGTGGCTGTCGAGGTGATCGAGCATCGCGCCTGTCGCTAGAAATTTTCCGATCTGCGCCTGCCACTCGGCCCGAAGCTCAGCGGAATTGATGCGTTTTTCCATCATGACAAATTGAAACATAGAAGGAAAAAGGCCTCGACCAGTCACCAGAGACTGCACTTGTTCCGGCGGCAGGACCGGGTGACCGGCAGTAAGGGTGAGATGCACGCCCAGGCCCAGGCGGGGACATTCGGCCATTGCAACTCGCAAATCTTCTTGAGCAGTGGGGAAATTCATCATGGCCGTAGTGGTAGTAACGATGCCATGCAGATGGGCCTGGCGAATGCCTCTGGAAACAGAGGCGGTTCGACCGTAGTCGTCGGCGTTGACGATCAGGTGTTTAGACATCAGGTTTTCCTTGAGCGGCTTGGGCGCACAGCCCTTGATAGTGTTCGGCCATCATTTGGGTGATCGGCCCAGGCTCACCATTGCCGATCACTTGACTACCAACTCTCACCAGTGGCCGGACTCCGACGACAACATTGGTGAGAAAGGCTTCGCCGGCTTCAGCCAGTATTGTGATTGGAATTTCAGTCTCGACGATACGGCGTGGTGACGTTTCGAGCAGAAGGCCGCGAGCGACTCCGGACAACAAGCCGCAACGCAAAGCCGGGGTGAGGATTTGGCCGCCGACGACCAGAAACAGGTTTGAGGAGGTGGCCTCGGTAAGGTGGCCGTTGATGTTTTGCAAGAGCGCTTCGTCTGCGCCCGCCAGTTTGGCGTTTTTTTGGGCCAGCACTTTGTCGAGCGCGCTCAGGTGTTTGAGGTAGCACAGCGGTGAAGACGGGTCTGCTTTCCAGGGAACGAGGATGGCCCTCACCCCTTGATCGCCTCTCCCGTCAGTTAGCGCGCCGACGGGAGAGGGAGTATTGAAGGCTTGAATAAATAACGATGGGTGTGCGGAGGCCGGCGGCTCAAAGCCGCGTGGGCCGCCGCCTCGTGAAACGACAAGCCGCAGAATGCCCTCGCTCACATTATTCTCGTGGATCAAATTCCGGCTACGTTCGATCAACATGCCAGCATTCCAGACGGATGGGAATGTCAACTGTTCCAGCCCGTCGAGGAGCCGTTGCAGATGGCGGGCCAGGAAAAGCGGCTCGCCTTTGCTGATGCGGATCGTCTCAAACAAGCCGTCACCGTAAGCAAAGCCGCGATCACTCATACCTGCGACCGGCGAATCGTCGGCGAGTAGTTGGCCGATGCCGTTGGCTTCAACCCAGATTTTGCTCATGAGCTAATTTGCCTCACGTCAAAACCGAGCGCATTCGCCAACGCCTGCGCTTTGTGCAAAGTCTCTTCGTATTCGTCTTCGGGCTGTGAATCGGCGACGATGCCGCCGCCGGCATGAAAATAGGCCTGCCCATTGACGAGGGTGAGGGTGCGGATGGCGATGTTCAAATCCAGCGTTCCGTCGAAACCCAGATAGCCAATCGAGCCGCAGTAGACGTGGCGGCGCAGGCCCTCAAGCTCTTCAATGATCTGCATGGCGCGAATCTTTGGCGCGCCGGTGATCGAGCCGCCGGGGAACGTTGCCCGCAGCAAGTCGGCGCGAGTGACGTTGGGGCGCAATCGGCCTTCCACTGTGGCGACCGTATGCCAAACGGTCGGATAGGCTTCAACGCGGCGCAGGTCAGGCACGCGCACCGAGCCGAACTCACAAACGCGCCCCAGGTCGTTACGCTCCAAATCCACAATCATCACCAACTCGGCGGCGTCTTTCTCGCTGGCAATCAGTTCGGCTTTCAGGCGCTCGTCGTCGCCGGGCGTCTTGCCACGCGGGCGCGTGCCTTTGATGGGCCGGGTTTCGACGCGGCGCGCGAGCGGCGCTACAAACAAAAATCGTTCGGGCGAGGCGCTGACTATTTGGAAATCGCCGAGATCGAGAAAGGCGGCGAAGGGGGCCGGGTTGTTGGCGCGCAGTATCCGGTAAAGTGATTCGGCGGAACTGTTCAGCGGCGCCGTAAAGCGTTGCGAGAGATTGACTTGATAGATGTGTCCAGCGCCGATGCGTTCAAGGGCGCGCTCGACGGATTGGCAGTATTGAGGACGGGTGAAGTTGGACCTCACCCTCCTCTCCTGAACTCTAAAAGCGAGTTCAGGAGAGGGGGGAGAGTTTCGTAAGAATTGAATAAGCTCCTGAGCTGCCTCAATGGCTTTCGTTTCACGCCCTGGCAAGGGCAGGGCGATGAGGGCGCCGCTTTGCTGGTGATGATCAATCGCAATGAGATGATCGTAGAAAGCCAGGTGGATTTCGGGCAGTTGCAGATCGTCGTGAGCAGTGTCGGGTAGTCGCTCGATTTGGCGGCCAAGATCGTAGCTGAAGTAGCCGACCGCGCCCCCGGTGAACGGCGGCGACCCCGGTGAGGCCGCCACCGCGTGTTGAGCCAGCAACGTCTCCATTGCTTCCAGCGGATCACCTTCCCATTGGCGAGTCCCCTTGTCATCCCAAAGAGTCAGCACTCGGCCTCGACTCTGAAAGCGCAGAAACGGGCGGTGGCTCAGGAACGACCAGCGGGCAATGTCTCCCGGCCCGCCCTGGCTTTCGAGCAGGAAGCGAAATGGTTCGTGTGGGAGACGGTCGAACATCTCCACCGGCGGCTCGGGGTCGGGCCATGTTTCGAGGACGAGAGGCGTGATCATCGAGTCTGTAAGTATGGCAAGAACAGAGTCGCCAATCCCAAAAACAAACCAAAGCCAACGCAATCGGTCACGGTGGTGACGATGACGGCGGAGGCCAGGGCCGGATCGAGCTTGAGTAGCTTGAGCGTGAGCGGCACCAGGGTTCCGGCGATGCCGGCGGCGATCATGTTGCCAACCATGGCCAGCCCGATGATGAGGCCCAGCACCGGAATGCCTTTCCACAAGTAAGCGCCGATGGCAACACAAATGCCGACGGCCAGGCCGTGCAAGACGCCAATTCCGGCTTCGCGGGTAACGGCTCGCAAGGCGTCTTTAAATTCTATCTCGCCCAGGGCCATGCCGCGCACCATCATGGCCAGGGTTTGGGTTCCAGCGTTGCCGCCCTGGCCGGCCACGATGGATTGAAAGACAGCCAGCACCGCAACTTTGGCAATGGTGGCCTCGAAAAAACTGACGACTGAAGCGGCCAGAAAGGCGGTGAAGAGGTTGACGAGTAGCCAGGGCAATCGCTTTTTCACCGAGAGACTCATGGGGCTGAAGACTTGCAGGTCGCTGTCGGAAACGTTAGCCAGGCGATACATATCTTCGGTGGCTTCTTCTTCCATGACTTCGACAATGTCGTCGTGGCTGATCATGCCCACCAGCCGGCCTTCGGGGTCTACCACCGGCAGGGCAAGCAAGCCGTAGCGGGTGATGACCCGGGCGCACTCTTCCTGGTCGGTGCCAAGCGGGACGCTGATGATGTTGGGATTCATCACGGCTTCAACAGAGGTGGCTGGTTCGGCGATGATTAAGTCGCGCAGGCCGACGACGCCGATGAGTTTGCCGTTTCGGTCTACGACGTAAAGGTAATACGGCGTTTCGGTGTCCGGGTGAAGCTTGCGGATGTGCTCAATGGCTTGCTGGCACGTCATCTGCCGCCGCAGATGAGGAATGTCAGGCGTCATCAGGCCGCCGGCGGTGTCGTCCTCGTAGGCCAACAGTGGTTTGACGTCCTCCGCCTGCTCGGCGTCCATCTGGGCCAGGACGGTGGCGGCCCGTTCCGGTGAAAGGTCGCCCAGCACATCGGCGGCGTCGTCCGGCTCCATCTCGTCGAGCACGTCGGCCAGACGGTCTGGAGAGAGTTGAGCCGCCACTTGCATGGCGTCCTCATCTTCAAGTCGTTCGATGATCTCGGCGGTTTCTTCGGCGTCGAGCCGGGGCAGAACTTCGGCCTGGTCTTCCGGCTCCAGTTCGGCGAAGGCTTCAGCCTGGTCGGCGGGGTGGAGACTGGTGAGGGCAGTGATGGCTTCGTCCACCTGCCCGGCCTCGAGCGCGGCGCGGATACGGTCGAGGGTGCGATCAATCAACAGTTGTTCCATGGCGATCTCCTTTGGCTAAAGAATCGCGCCCCGACTGTTGAGTCGAGGCGCGGCTGAAGCGCGGAACAACTGAATGGGACTCAGCAGTGGGTGATGCCTGGGGGCGCGGTTTGTTGATAAGAGTCAGGGTCGGTATTCATGCAATCAGAAGGCAGTCGGCAGAAAGCAGTAGGCGGCAGCTTCAACAACTGCCTACTGTCTTCTGCCTGGCGCCTACTTAAAGTCGCCGGGCCGGCCCAACAGACGGGCCAGTTCTTCGGCGGCAGCGTCATCCACCAGAGCCAGCACTTCGTCTTCGGCTTGCAGAGTGGTGACGCCACGCGGCAGGATCATTTCGCCGTGGCGGATGATACCAGAGATGGTGCAATTTGGGGACAGGGGCAGGTCTTTAATGGCAACGCCAACTGCTTTGGCCCCCGGCCAGATTTTTTCTTCCACCAGCGAGAATTTGCCTCGCCGTAATTTGAGCATGGTCATCATGTCGCCGAGCGACATCTCTTCTTCGATCATCCGGGCCATCAGGTCGGCGTGGTTGAGGGCCACGTCCACGCCCATGCTGGGGGTGAAGAGCCAGGCGTTCTTGGGGTTGTTGATGCGGCCAATGATCCGCCGCACGCCGTACACTTCGCGAGCCAGCGAACAGACCACGATGTTATCGGCGTCGTTGGCAGTGACGGCGGCCAGCACCTGCGCCTTTTGAATTCCGGCGGTTTCCAACACTTGCGGGTCGGTGCCATCGCCTTCAAAGATCATCTCGGTGGGGAGTTCGCGATGCAAACTGGATAGAGTATCCGGGCGAGATTCAACTAGCCGCACTTCGTGGCCCTGGGCTATCAACAGCGTTGAGAGGTGAGAACCGGTGCGACCCCCGCCTACAATCATGACAAACATGGCTATTTCTCCCCCTTGGCGCGCAAGCGGCTTTCCAAAAGCATGGCGCCTTCAGCGGTAGCGGCCAAATTGACGACATCTTGAGTTTTCAATACAACCTCGAGGCCGGGCAGAGACGCCCGCCCGCCTCGCGTCAGCGCCACCGGCACCGCATTTGCGCCGGCGATCAGACTCTCCAGCGAACGGCCTTCCCATTCCTGAGGAACCGAGAATTCGTAGAGTTGCACTTCGCCACTGCCGGCAGAGAACACGCTTTTCAGGCCCGAGTGCAGGATGAGTTGTTCAAGCCGTTGCGCGCCCCACGACGACGAGGTGACGGTTTGAATGCCAAGCCTTTCATAAATTTGCGCCCGGCGTGGATTGTAGACGCGGGCTACGACGTGCTCGACGTGGAAGATGTCGCGCGCGGCGCGGGCGGCTACAAAGTTGACGCTGTCGGACGTGGTCGCCGCCACAAAGCCATGGGCGGATTCTATCCCGGCCCGTTTGAGCACATCTTCGTCAATCGCCTCGCCCTGAACCGTGCGGCCCCGGAAGTCCGGCCCCAGGCGGTCGAAGGAGCGGGTATTCACGTCAACGATAGTGACCTGATGATTCTGGCGCGCAATGGAAAGCGCCAGTTCGGCGCCCACGCGCCCGCAACCGACGATGATGATATTGTCCTGCGGCTTTTTCTCCGGATGATGTTTCTCTGTCATAAACCTTACTCCTGCTCCACATGATAAGGCACTTCGGTGATGACGATATTCTTTAGCCCCAGCAGGCCGAACTTGAGAAAGAAGGCTGTTTGCATATGGAGCAAGTTGTGCCAGCGTCTGGCCGGGACAAATTCCGGCACGACGATCGTGATGACTTCACTGGGCTGGCGCTGGTCGGCAATGTGCTGAATATAGTCTAACAAAGGCTCAATCAAAAGGCGATACTCGGATTGGATGACGTGCAGGCGCACACCGTCGCCCCAGCGATCCCATTTGCTTCTCACCTTTGTCTCCTCTACAGGATCAATGGCGACGTAGACTGCGGTAACATCGTCCGACACCGAGCGGGCGTAGTGGAGCGCGCTCAAAGCGCCGCTGTGCACACCGCTGATGGGTACGATCACCCGATGCCGTTTGATACGAGTGGGTGCGCCGAAGGAGTCGAGCGACAACCTGGCGGCGAGGTGTTTGTAGTGGCGGTGAATTCGCAAAAAGACGATGACGAGTGTGGGGATGATAATGATGACCACCCACGCGCCGGCAAACTGATCGCTCGGCTTAAACTTGGTAACGGCGAAGACGATCATCACGACAAAGGTGCAGATCGCGCCGAAGCCGTTGATAATTAACTTAAGCCGCCACTTTGGATCGTGATGAAGCACCGAGGCGATTTGAGGTTGCTCCTCACCGGGCTTGAGTTTGCCGCTCTTCCACCAGCGCACGGCCATGCCGGTTTGCGAGAGGGTGAAAGAGAGAAACACGCCGATGGCATAGAGCGGAATCAGGGCGTTGGTTTGGGCCTGGAAGATGATGATGAGCAGGGAGGCAAAAAAAGCCAGGGCGACAATGCCATAGGTGTAAACGAGGCGGCTGCCCCGGTAAGTCAACTGCTTGGGCAGGAAACCGTCGCCGGCCTGGATGGCGCTCAACCGAGGAAAGTCGGCGAACGAGGTGTTGGCGGCCATGATCAAGATTAACGTCGTCGCCCCGAGCAAGATCAGATACAGCGGAGTACCGGCGCCGTATATCATCCGGCCAATCTGCGAGAAGATCGTTTCGGTATGAGAGGGGACGGCCTGAATCTGCCGGGCCAGGAAAGTGATGCTCAGAAACATCACCGACAGGATCGAACTCATCCAGATCAGGGTAAGGCCGGCGTTGCGGCTCTTTGGCTCGGAGAAGGCCGGGATGCCGTTGCTGATGGCTTCCACGCCGGTGAGGGCCGTGCAACCGCTGGAGAAGGCGCGCAGGATCAGGAACAACGACAAGGTTTCAACCGCCTCGTGCGCTGTTTCGGCTGGCGGGGGCAACACGCCCAGCGTTCCGGTGAAATACCGGAACAACCCGACGCCGATGGTGAACAGCGTTGTCCCTAAAAAGAAATAGGTGGGAATGGCAAAGGCCGCTCCAGACTCTTTGACGCCGCGCAAATTGATCAGCATCATGAAGCCTACCATCGCCAGGGCAATCACCACCCGCCAATCGTAAAGCTGTGGAAACGCCGATGTAATCTGAGCCACGCCGGACGAGATGGAAACGGCCACAGTGAGGATGTAGTCGGTGAGCAGAGCCGCCCCGGCCACTTGCGCCGCTACTTCCCCAAGATTGTCGCGCGAGACAATGTAAGCCCCGCCGCCGCTTGGATAAGCATGAATCGTCTGCTCGTAAGAGATGGTGACAACGGCGAGCAAGACAGCAATTGTGAGCGCAATTGGCAGAGAGAGCGAAAGCGCGCCGGTTCCAGCCAGAATTAGGATGAGAAGGATTTCGTCGGTGGCGTAGGCGGTGGACGAGAGCGCGTCGGAGGCGAAGACGGCCAGCCCCACTTTCTTGCTGATGGTTTGATGAGGCGCATCGGCTGTGAGCAGGCGCGGGCCGATGAGCAGTGTTTTCAAAGTGCTAACTCTGGGTGGCTTGGCAGTGGTTGCCATGGGTATTCCTTTTTGGGCGTCGGGCGGGGCTGTCAACCATGCTGGCATGGCAGCGAGCGTCGCGGCGCAAAAGTGCGCCTACACTTGAGGTAGGTTTTGTTGACGGCGCGAAATCATACTCCTGTTTACATCCTTCGTCAAACTAAACCTTTTCAGACGCTTTTACGCGCAACCCGCTGAATTGAAGAATAAGCGCTCCATAAAACAGCGGCAACCACAGGGTGAACCCGCGATAAGCCAGGGCGATGATCACTGCCGCCTCCAACGGCACGCGAAGGGTTTGCAGAGACAGCGCCATGACCCCTTCCACAATTCCGATGCCCATCGGCGTGGGGGAAACGATGGTGAATAAAAACGCCATGCTGAACCCGGCGATCAGCGTGCCGACTGAAAACGGTTGATTGAACGCCAGGAAGAGCAGAAAGAGCAAACTGATGAGCAGGGCCTTACTGCTGAGCGCCACTGCAATGGGAAACAGCCAACTGCCCCGAGGCTGATTCCGCAGAGACTGCAAACCTTCGGCGGCCTCGGCGGCGAACTCGTGGGCATACGGCTCGGAGACCAGATCGCGTTTGAGGATGACGCGCGTCAGCCGGTTGACCAGCCGCGCCATCCACACCAGAAAGCGCTCCAGCGCCTCTGCCGACCGCATGCCCAGGGCCACCACCGAGATCAGCCCGATGGCGGCGCAAAACAAAATCAGCGAGGCAATCAATTCGCTCAGGTGCAAGTTGCCGCGCCGGAAGAGGACGATCAGGCCCAACACCAGCACCACGCTGAACGACATGTACTCGAAGACGATGAACAACACCCCGGCAATCGTCACCCGCGCCCTCGAATGGCCGCGACGGCGCGCGTCGTCCAACAACAGAGCAATGCCGCTCGCGCCGCCGGTTGGCGCGGCCACGTTGAGGAAATAACTCGCCAGCACCAGCGGCAACATGGACCGGACGCTGCGACTCATGCCCAGCACCCGGTAAGTGGCCCGGTACTGCGCTGCAAAGTTCAACAGCCAGGCCGCCTGAACCACAAAGGCAAGCCCGATCCATACCGGCCGGCCCCGTTGAATAACAGCGGCAAATTCTTCCAGACGACCCAATTGCGATATGACAAAGCTGACGGCCAGAAGCAAGAGAAGAGCAAAAACAAGTCGGCGCATGAGCGCGGTGACTATAACACAAAACATCCCGAAGGCGCTCGTGCCAACGGGATGGCGGGATGGTGTGCGCGCACTTGAGGAGCCAGCACCCCCAGGTGCGGCCTCCTCGCCAGTGCTATGCTCTTGGCCGTTCGCCAAGCGTCACCGGAACGGTGAGTGTTTGCCCGTTCCGCCAGACGGTGAGCGGCACCTGCTGGCCGGGCTGGTACTCAAGCAGGGAGTTGATGAACGGATGACTCTCGTCCAGAGTCGTGTCGCCGATGGCGGTGATAATGTCACCCGGCTGTATTCCGGCTTGCCTGGCCGGACCATCGCCGGCCAGGTCAGTTACATAAATACCCCAGGCCACACCGAGATTGTATTGGCTGGCAACAGCGGGGGTGATCGCCTGCCACTGCACGCCCAGATAAGGCCGGGCCACATAACCCTGACGGATGATCTGATCGCTCACCGCTCGGACGGTGTTGGCCGCCACCGCAAATCCCAGGCCTTCGGCCTGGTCGCCGGTAAAGCCGTTGCCGCGAACCACGAGCGTGTTCAAGCCAATCACTTGCCCGGCCAGATTCACCAGCGGCCCGCCGGAGTTGCCATGATTGATGGCGGCGTCGGTTTGGATCAAGTCTTCCATCTGGTAGCCGTTGTCGTTTTCAATGGTTCGCCCGGTGGCGCTCACCACGCCGACGGTGACAGTGTTCTTGAAATCGGAGCCAAGCGGCGAACCGATGGCAATGACCGACTCGCCGGGTTTGAGCGAATCCGAGTT
This sequence comes from Chloroflexota bacterium, assembly GCA_016197225.1. NCBI lineage: Bacteria > Bacillati > Chloroflexota > Chloroflexota bacterium. The sequence goes on along the minus strand of JACPWC010000029.1, from coordinate 8,409 downwards.
GCCCAGTTCGGCGACGGCTGGAACGGAGACGCCGACTTTGATGACGGCCACGTCGGCAAACTGGTCACTGCCAATAAGTTTTGCTTCGGCAGCCTCGCCATTCTGGAAAATGACCGACAATGCGCGTTGGCCTTCGACGACGTGATTGTTGGTGAGGATGTAGCCGTCGTTTGAGATGATGACGCCCGAGCCCGAGGCCTGACCCTGGCCGGTGTCGTTGATGACGGTGACGACCGCCGGGCCGACCCTGGCTACCGCGTCTGTGATCGCGGTTTGCACATCCACTGTTTGAAGTTGTCCGCCGGTCGGCTCTTGCGCCGGCGGCAACGCCACCGGTTGTTGTTCCACCGCCGGCGCCGATGGTGGATTGCCGCGCGCGGCAAAGTACACTGCCGCCCCGCCTACGGCGGCGCCGCCGAATGCAACCACGCCGACGACGGCGAGGGCGATGAAGCCGATTGCGATGCGTTTGATTGACATTGAAGCCTCCCAAAATTTAATTTGAGATCATTGTGCTTGCTAAGACTTAGAACAGAATGAAAATGCGGGCAAGGTTGAATAAGAAAATAAAAAGACCTGACGGTTGATCTTTCGCAACCCGTCAGGTCTGAACTTATCCGGCGCTTATGAAGTTAGTTGCGCCGACGCCCGCCCATGCCTGAGAGGAGGAAGACGTAGTACAACAGTTGGGAAAGCGCGGCGGCCAAACCGGCCACATAAGTCAACGCCGCCGCGTCGAGCACTGCCTTCACGCCGCGTCCTTCTTCCGGGCTGGTGATCACGCCGGTTTCGGTGAGCAGAACCATAGCCCGCTTGCTGGCGTTGAATTCGACCGGCAACGTGATGAGGGCGAACACTGCGCCCGCCGCGAAGAAGAGCACGCCCAGCCACGAGACTTCTACGATGCGCAGAATCAGGCCGATGAAGATCAGAAACCAGCCCAGGTTCGAGCCAATGTTGACCGCCGGGACAATGGCCGAGCGGAACTTCAGCGGCCCGTAGCCGTCGCGATCCTGCATGGCGTGGCCGATCTCGTGCGCGGCAATTGCCAGCGAAGCCACCGAGGCGCTGTAACCTACGCCTTCGGAAAGCCGGAGAATGTTTTGGCGCGGGTCGTAATGATCGGTCAGTTGGCCGGGCACAGCTTCCAGCCGCACGTCGGACAGGCCGGCGTAGCGCAAGAGACGCTGGGCGGCGTCCGCGCCGCGCAGGCGCAGGCTGTTCGGAATCTGGCTCCACTTGCGATAAGCGCCGTCCACGCGCATCTTCGCCAGCCAGACCAGCAGAAGCGCCGGGGCCATGAAAAGAAGATAGGTGGGGTTAAAGAAAAACATGTGTCATCTCCGTTCTTGAAAATCCAAATCCCAATCCCAATGGCCAAAATCCAAAAACTTACGGCCAGGCTTATTTTGCCACAAAAGGCGTTAGCGGACCGTCAGAATGTTGAAACCTATTTGGAACTGCCCACCGCTTCGCCCTGAAGCACGTTCACGGCGGCGTCTAATTGCGGGTCGAGCAGGGCCTCACGATCTTCTTTAGTCAATTCTATTTCAATGTCAGGGGCGACGCCGATTTTGTCAATCGAACGTCCGTCGGGCGTGAGCCAGCGGGCGACGGTGATTCGGACACTGCCCTGATTGTTGGAAAGCTCCTGCCAGTTTTGCACTGTGCCTTTGCCGTAAGATTGCTTGCCGACGATCTGGCCCCGGCCATAATCCTGAATCGCCCCGGCCACAATCTCCGACGCGCTGGCGCTACCTTTGTTGATGAGCACCACCAGCGGGATGTCGGTGGCCAAGCCGCCCGGCTCCACGTCGAACACCTCCTGCTCGCCGTCGCCATAACGTTGAATCATGGCCGTGCCGTCGCCGATAAACTGGCTGATCACTTCCACGGCCGTGTCGCGCAGGCCGCCGGGGTTTCCGCGCAAATCCAGCACCAGGCCCTGCGGGTTCTGGAGCATCAACGCCTGTAATTGCGACTTCAATTCCTTTGTCGTCTTCTCGCCGAAGTTGTTGATTTTGACGTAGCCGATTCCGCCTTCCAGCATTTTACTTTCAACAGAGGGGATGGTGATTTTGGCGCGGACGATGTCGAACTCCAGCGGTTCGGCCTCGCCTTCGCGAGTGATGGTCAAATGGACGTTGGAGCCTGCCGGGCCGCGCACTTTGCTGATCACCGTGAACAAGTCCTGGCCGCCGATGTCTTCGCCATCCACTTCGACGATCAGGTCGCCGGGCAGAATACCGGCCTTTTCAGCCGGCGAGCCGGGGAGGGGGGAAATGATTTCGACGAAGTCGCCCTTCGAACTGACTTCGGCGCCGATGCCTTCCAACTCGCCGGCCGAATCGCTGAACAGGATTTCGGATTCGGCAGGGGTGCTGTAGCCGGTGTGGCGGTCGCCCAGCGCGGCCAACATGCCTTTGATTGCGCCGTACGCCAGGGCCTTGTCGTCCACCGGCTGGTCAACGTATTCTTGATGGACGAGCGACCAGGCTTCCCAGAAGGGCGCGAAGTCGTCGGCCAGTTCGCCGGGGGTGCCGCCCTGGCGCGGGTTGGCGGCGACGAGGCCGCCGACTACTGGCAGGCCGCTGAAGGTGGTGTTGTGGCCGACGACGAACCCGGCGCTGAAGACGCCGGCGGCGCAGAATGCAATGAAGGCGCCGATAAGAATCGAGCGAAGTATTTTCATAAAAAGTGTCTCCTGAACCGCTCACATCATATCGTAAAAGCATGAGACGGAGGTAAACTCATGATGAGTAACGCCTGACTTAAACGGAAAGTGCCCACCGCAGAGGCGGCGAGCACCTTGAGTCCGAACGCCAGACACCGGGCGTCTGACGATTTGAGCTACGGGGCGACAGTCAGCGTGCCAACCATCAGGGCTTCTTTGTGGCCGGGCACGTTGCAGTAATACTGGAAAGTTCCGGCGGCCGAGGGCGTGAACGAGAAGGTGATCGTCTGGCCGACGGCGACTTTTTGCTCGGCGACCATGTTGTCAATCAGGAAAGTATGTTCAAGCGCGCCGTCGTTGATGTAGGTGACGTTGACGGTTTGATTGACTTTGGCGTCAATGGCGGTGACATCGAAGGCAATGTCTCTGGCATGAATGGTGATGTTCAACGGTTCGGGCGCTGAAGTTCCGCCGCCACAGGCGGCCAGCGCCAGGCTGAACGCGGCAACCACAGCCGCGATGAAAAAGAAACGTTTGATGTTCACTTGTAACTGATCTCCTTAATTTTGTTTGTTGCATATCTGCAAAGATGTCTCTGATTATATCGCCATCGGTGAAAGCGGCACAATTAATCAATCCAGCGTTGCTTTTTGAACCACCACCACAGAATGACGGGCAGGACGGCCATTGCCGCCAGCCCGACGATGAGGAACTCGAGGCGGGAGAAGGGCAGCTATTCAAAGTTCATGCCAGCGTCAATTTCATTGGTGTCGAGATCGTTCGTGGCCGGATTGAATAGGTTCGTTGGCCAGGTCAATCCAGAACAGACCGTCCGCATCATGCAAGGTGATTTTCCAGTGCGTTTCCGGCAAGTCGGTGGTGATGCCGCCTTTGCTGTTGCGATAGATGGTTCGAATCATAGGCCTCTCAAATAGTCGTCGAACCGCTCGGAGTTGCAGGCGTCAATGTATTTGAGGAGTTCACCGCCGCCGAGCGGATAAAGCGGATGACAGGAGGTGGGCCACGCCCCGCGTGGGGCGGCCGCCACCGCGTGGACGGCGGGTGAGGGGATGTCGGCCTTATCCAGCTTGTCCACGATCTCTTCGGCGGTGATGATCGTCGTGCGGGCCAGCATCGCCAGTTCGATATCCACGCCGGGGTTGCCGCCGATGACGGCGTTGCCGGATGGATCGGCTTTGAGGGCATGAATGACGGCCACGTCGCAAGGGATGGCCGGGAAGGCGATGAGCGTTTCACCGTTGTAGGGGTCAACGACGGTTTTCACGTCGGGCCGCAGTTTGGGCAGGTCGGTGCCCAGCCAGCCGCGCCCGGCCATGAAGCCGACGTTGGCCAGCGCCGCCCTCAGCCCGAAGGCGAGGCTGGCTTCCGTCTCTTCGACGATTTCAATATCGCCCAAATTTGCGGCCTGGGTGAACATCGGCGCCAGCCCGAAGGCTTCGAGGCCAAAGTAGCAGGTTCGCACGCGCTTGATCAGGCCGGCGCCGACGAGGAGATCGGACTCGTAAGAGGCCGTGAAGGCGAGTAACGTTAATTGGTAATTAGTTATTGGGGATTGGCGAAGCAGTTCGCGGACGAAGGCGACCGGGCGGCGGTAGAGGGTCATGCCGCCGAGGGCGAGGGTGTCGCCCGGCTTCAGCAGGTTGGGCGTTTCGGAGAGCGGGAGGCGTTTATCTATCATGAGTCGCTTTCTTCTTCGTCATCCTCGGTCTTCGCTTTGAGTTGCTGGACTCGCTGATGCAGTTCGTCCAACTGGCTGTTCTGCTGTTTGCGGATCTCGGCCCCGCCGCCGATGGCCTTGCCCCAGATTTCAGCCTGCTTCTGCAAAACCTTGCCCTGGCCCAGGGCGCTGAACAATGCCAGGTTGATGCCGATGACCAGGCCGGCGACGCACAAGAGGGCGATGAGGGCTTGGGGGTTGGAGAGTAGTTTGTCCATAGTTCCGTCACTCTGCCTCTTCTCTTTCTTTGAACGCCAAACTTTTGATTACTTTTCCCGTTTCCAAAATCGCCTCCACCCGAAAATCCACCGCCGGGTCGGGCGTTAAGCCGTCGCCCACCAGAATCGTCGTCATGCCCAACACTTTGGCCGGGCGCAGGTTGCGCGGGCTGTCTTCGACTAAAATGCAATCGGCGGCCCTGGCGTTGAGGCAGGTGAGCAGAACCTGGTAGGCGTGCGGGAGCGGTTTGTTTTCAAAGTTCATCGCTCGAATGTCCACAATGCTTTCAAAGTGGCGGGCGACGCCGAGCCGGGCCAGCACCCGGTTGGCGTGATGAGCGTCGGCGTTGGTGAAGATGGATTTGAGGCCGGGCAGGGTGGCCAGCATTTCGTCCAGGGCCGGGCTTGGCTGAATGTAGTGCTCAAGGTCAACGTCGTGAACGTAAGCCAGATAGTCGTCCGGGCTGAGGTGAGGGAAGTCGGTCATCAAACCGCGAAGAGAAGTGCCATACGTTTGATAGTATCGCCGGCGAACCTCGTTGACTTGCGCTGGATCAATATGCGCCCGTTCGATCATGAAGCTGTTGATGCGCTCGCCGATCTCATCCCACAGGCCGTTGCCGGGCGGGTAGAGGGTGTCGTCGAGGTCGAAAACCAGGTGGGAAATGGGCACGAGGGGATTATACTGGATTGTAGATTGTGGATTTTAGATTTTGGATTGGGTGTATGGCTAAACTTTTTCTTGCGCTGGATTTTGGCGGAACGAAACACGCGGCAGGTTTGGTTCAAGTGGGTGGCCGCCAGTGGTTGGGGCAACGATGGAGTCCGGCCCCGCCGAACAGTGACGGTCTAACCGACCGGGCGGTGATGTTTGCGTTGGCCGACGAGTTGCTGGCCGGGCATCCCAGCGAGTTGGCCGCCATCGGCGTCAGCTTTGGCGGGCCGGTGGATTGGGCGCGTGGCCGAGTCATTCTCTCACATCACGTTCCGGGTTGGGAAGATGCGCCGCTGGTCGAGATGTTGCGCGAGCGTTACGGTGTGCCGGTGGCGATGGACAATGACGCGAATACGGCGGCGCTGGGCGAGTGGCGGTTCGGCGCGGGCATTGGGTGCGACAATTTGCTTTACATCACCGTCAGCACTGGCATCGGCGGCGGCTGGGTGCTGGGCGGGCAAATCTATCGCGGCGCGGATAGCATGGCGGGCGAGATCGGCCACCTGGCAGTTGACCCAAATGGCCCGGTCTGTGTGTGCGGCAAGCGTGGCTGTGTGGAGGCGATTGGCTCCGGCACGAACATCGCGCGAGCGATGAATGCGCGGCGGGGTGAGTCGGGCTGGACGGCAGAGAAAGTGAATCGGGAAGCAGAGGCGGGTGACCCGTTGGCAGTCGAAGTGATGGAAACGGCGGCGCGGGTGTTGGGGATCGGAATCGGCTACGCCATCACGCTGATGAATTCGCAGAAGGTGATCATCGGCGGCGGGGTGGCGAACGCCGGCCAGGTTTATTGGCGGACTCTACGGGCAACCGCCGCCGGTTATGTTCTGCCTCAGATGCGGGTGGAAATTGCCCCTGCCGCACTGGGGGCGTACTCGCCGTTGTGGGGGGCGGTGGTGCTGGCTGAAGCCCTGACTTAATTCTGGACAGAGTTAGTCGCCTTTGGATATATAATCAGTTTGAGTTGGAGGGCAAGAGCGGGCTGGTGGGAGTGTGGGTGTGGCGGGCGGCCCTGGTTACAAATTGAACACTTTTTGGGCTGGAAAATGATTAGCGAATTGGCGTAAATTAGGCTCTGAGGCAAAGGGCATGGAAATCAAACAAGCCGTTATGGTGCTGGCGGACATTAGCGGCTACACCCGCTTCATGAAAATGCACACTGTGAGCCTGCTCCACGCGGAAGCCATCATCGCCGAACTGCTGGAGGCCGTCATTGACCACACCGAACATCCGCTCACGTTGAGCAAGTTGGAGGGTGACGCGGCGTTTCTGTACGCAATGTTGGATGAGAGTAGCGACGGACGGGCCGCGGCGCAGGAGGTTGTCCAGCAGGTGACGGCTTTTGTTGACGCCTTCAAAGCCAAAGAACGGGCACTGATTGCCTGCAATGTCTGTGCGTGCGAAGCCTGCAACAACATCGGCCAGTTGAAGCTCAAAGCTTTCCTGCACGTCGGCCAGACCGCCATCAAAAAGATTCGGCAGTTCGAAGAGCTGGGCGGCGAAGACGCCATCGTGATTCACCGTCTGCTGAAGAACTCGATCCCGGGCAAAGAGTACATTGTCATGACGGATGCGTTTTACGAGTTGAGCGGCGGCCTGACAGGGCAGACTCCCGAAGGGCGCACCGAGGAATGCGAGGGCATTGGCCCGGTGCCCATCCGAGTCTATTACCCGATTGGCGAGGAGCCGCCCCTGCCGACCCCGCCTTCGCCTTTCTCGCCAAAGTCAGATGAATACGTGGCCCTCATTGATCGTTTCGACAACCACATGCGCCGTCGCATCCAGGGCCGCGAACCTCAGCCTAATTTCGGCCATTTGCCCAACGTCCGGCTCACTCCCTTCGACTGGTGGAGGATCGTGTGGGAAAACTTGGTGTTTATTGTGACCGTCCTCCCCAAAGTCTTGCGCGATCATCTGAGGCACAAGCGTTAGCCCCAAGAGGAGATGGAGATGGAGATCAAACGGGTAGCTTTGGTGATGGCCGACATCAGCGGCTACACCCGTTTTATGAAAATCCACACGATGAGCCTCCTGCACGCCGAGGCCATCATCACCGAACTGCTGGAGGCGGTGCTTGACCATGCCGAGTTTCCGCTTACCCTGAGCAAACTGGAAGGCGATGCGGCGTTCATGTACGCCACACTTGAGGACGACAGCCAGGCCAGCGCCGCCGCCGCTACGCGAGACATTCTGCGGCAAGTGACGGCATTCTTTGAAGCCTTCCACGCCAAAGAGCGCGCGTTGATTGCCTGCGATACCTGCCGTTGTGAGGGCTGCAACCACATCGCGGAACTCAAGCTCAAAGCCTTTCTCCACGTGGGTGAGGTGGCCTTCAAAAAAATCCGGCAGTTTGAAGAATTGGCGGGCGAGGATGTCATTCTCATTCACCGCCTGCTCAAGAACACCGTCCCGGCCAAAGAGTACATCCTGCTCACCGAGCGGTTTTACGAGTTGAGCGGCGGGTTCGGGGAGGGGCCGCTGGAGGCGCGCACCGAAGAGGCCGAAGGCCTCGGCCCGGTGGCCGTGCGCGTGCATTACCCGGCGGAGGACACTACGCCCCTCCCGCCCCGGCCTGCTCCGGCCCCGCCCTCGCCCGACAACCCGGAACTGATGGCGCTCGCCAACCGCATGAACGATTACGCCGTCAAACGGGCCTTGGGCCGCGTCGAGCAACCGCGCTTCAGTCATCTGCCCAACGTAAAATTAGGCCCGGCGAGTTTGCTGAGTTACTTCGTAGTTGGGATCGGCAACAATCTCATGGAAGCGATACATTATCGCTTGCAAAGGAAAGCGCGAGGCTCGCGGCCCATGCTGAGTTAGCCCGCTCGTTGCATCGTAGCACTCTGCAAATTCGCGGTCTCGCCGATAAGGAGGTGACTTGCGCCAAATGCCAGTAATCTTTCCGACAAGTTCTACAACTTATCTAGTTCGTGTCCAAGAAATGGTTAGCGCGACAAGCGCCAGCCCGACTTAACAATTTACAATAAAGGAAGCCTCAGGAGTAAGGTAGTGGTGTGTCCAAACCTATTCCTGGAGGCTTCCGATGTTCATCATAGCATACCCG
>JACPWC010000028.1 GCA_016197225.1 Chloroflexota bacterium | reverse complement strand
GATGCAAGTCGCTTGCGCTTTGCACAACCTTCGTACTGACTTTCGCTATCTGCGATCCTTCTCCTATCAACTTAAAAATTATTTCCAATAATGTCTATTCTTTATTATGCTCGGAATGTTTCTGATCGGTACCACTATTGTAGTGCCCCAATGGTGGATGCTGCGCCAACGGGTACGTTACGCGTCTTGGTGGATTCTCGCCCATGGATTTGGCTGGTGTATAACAGGATTATTGAATCTCGTAACTTCTGAACCTTTTCCAGTTCTGTTGGCTATCGCGTTGATGCCTGCCATTGCGACAGGCGTTGCCTGCTGGTTGCTTCTGGATTGGTTACCGAAGCACGAATTAAAGAGTAGCGCACCAAGCTATTGATTCAGAAAAGAATTCATGTTCCAAGCAGAGCCTGTATTCAATGCCGCCGAACAAAGCGTGCACCCGACGTGTGGGATTCTGCGGCATTTTCAGGCATTTTTCTAGCTTCGGGTTTTTCCTGCTCCCAAGCAGAGTCCGCGCCCGCCCCAGCGCCAGTAACGCAAACCGTTGGGCAGACGGAGCGAAAGGAGGCAAGGCCGTGATCTTTCCCAAAGATCGCGACCCCAGATTCATCACGGTTCGCCGCGGCGGCACTCTGCAAGACTCCGACCACCGGCTTCTCGCCGAGTGGGCAGCCGACTGCGCGGAGCACGTGCTGCATCTGTTCGAGGCGGCACAGCCTGCTGACGCGCGACCGCGCCAAGCAATCGAGCTAGCACGAGCTTGGGTACGGGGCGAGATCACTATGTCTCAAGCCCGCACGGCAGCCGGCCATGCGCAAGCCGCTGCACGGGATCTGTCCGGTGCCGCGAGGCATGCGGCGTATGCTGCCGGGCAGGCCGCGGCGGTAGCTCATGTCGCCGCCCACGAACTCGGCGCTGCAGCCTACGCGATCAAGGCCGTGCGTGCGGCCGCACCGGATGGCGAGGAAGAGAATGCCGGCCGGCTTGAGTGTCAGTGGCAGCGCGAGCAGTTGCCGGAGGCGATTCGCGACCTTGTCCTAGACGATCAGCGGTTGCGAAACGATATCTGCTGGTCGGTGTTCGACTGCTGACGAGCCGTCAGCGTGTGTCGGCACTGCCCAACAAAGCGTGCACTGGACGCTGGGGATTCTGCCGCATTTTTGAGCATTTTTCTGGCTTCGAGTTTTTCCTGCTCCCAAGCAGAGTCCACGCCCGCCCCAGCGCCAGTAACGCAAACCGTTGGGCCGCGCAACGACATGCGGTTCGCACCCTTCAGCAGGAAGTCAGCGCCTTGCGGCGTGAACCAAACAGCCACGATGGTCAGAACCGCGCGGATGTGCCGTGTAGGGAAAGGAAGTTAGTATGGCTAAGCTCGTGTTCGGAATGAACCAGTCCCTGGACGGCTACGTCGATCATATGGCGTTTGTGCCAAGCTCCACGCTCTTCCGCCACTTCATCGAGGAGGCTCAGGGGCAGGCGGGCAGTGTGTACGGTCGCCGAATGTATGAGATCATGCGTTACTGGGACGACGATCATCCTGAATGGGATGCAGAGGAACACGCCTTCGCGGCGGCGTGGCGGAACCAACCGAAATGGGTCGTCTCGCGCTCGTTGAAGTCGGTCGGCCCCAACGCTAGGCTTGTTGAGGATGATCTTGAGGGCGCGATCCGCGAGATGAAGGCCGAGCGCGACGGGGAGATCGAAGTTGCTGGCCCAGACTTGGCGCAAAGCCTCACTGAACTTGGCCTGATCGATGAGTATCGAATCTACCTGCACCCCGTCGTGCTCGGTCACGGCAAGCCATATTTCGCCGGACCCCGGCCGCCGCTCCGCCTTATGACTCATGATCGGATTGGCGAGGATGTGATCAGGTTGACCTACGTTCCCGCTTAATCTCGCGACTCACCTATCCAGCGTGGCGCGGCCTAACCCCTCGCTCGAGCCGACCCGCTACGGCGGGCGGCTCAGCTCGAACGGTAGGCCGCAACATCCCTCAGAACCTCACAATCGTACTCGACCCAATCATCCCAGGCCAGCCATCATCACCCCGGAACGCCCCAACCCCCGACGCCAGAACCTTGATTGCCGAACTTGAGGCGCAAAGGGTCTGGCTCAGTATATAATCCCGGTTCGTGAGCATCGCCTTCCGCAAAGTCTGGCGCGACCTGTGGAATCACAAGGGCCGCACTTTTCTGGTCGTCATCAGCATTGCCGTAGGTGTGATGGCCCTGGGCATGACGACGGCCAGCAACACCCTCCTCAAACGCGAGATGGCCGAGTCGCGGCTGGCCCGCCGCCGGCCCGATGCCCGCCTGAGTTTCATCATCCCCTTGAACGACGACGCGGTGCAGGCTGTGGCCGCCATGCCCGAAGTGGCCCAGGCCGAAGGCCGCATCAGCGCCAACATTCGCTGGGCGGCGGTCTTCGATGGCGAATGGAAGGACGGCCTGCTCACCGTCTCGCCCGATTACGAGCACCAGGTTTTCGATCTGCTCGAACTGAAGAATGGCGCCTGGCCGGGGCCGGATGAAATTGCGGTTGAGGTCAGTCATCAAGCCTCGTACGGCGTGCCGCCGATTGGCGAGATGATGTACGTCCAGGTGAACAACCGCGCCCTGCCCCTCAAGATCGTCGGCGCGCTCCGTGACCCGCTTCAACTGCCGCCGCCCTACAACGCCATCAACAAGACCGCCTTCTACGTCAGCCGTGACACCGCCGAACACATCCTCGGCACGCGAGACTTCAACCAGTTGGGCTTCACCGTGCCAGCCTACAGCGAAGCTAACGTGCAGAAGGCGGCCAAAGCGGTGCAGGACAAGTTGAAGCGGCTGGGTATCCTGTCGGCCACCACCACCTTCTCGCTCGACATCCAAGACCCGACCGGCGATCAGGTGGGGCAATTCATGGACGGGCTGGGGCTGGTGTTGATCGTCATGGCCTTCTTCTCGCTGGCCCTCAGCGCCACCCTGGTCATCAACACCATCAACGCCATCGTGGCCCAGCAGGTGACTCAGATCGGGATCATGAAAACGATCGGCGGACTGTACTGGCAGATCGTCACTCTCTATCTGGCCGGGGTGGCCGTCTACGGTTTGTTGAGCCTGGTCGTGGCCGTGCCCATCGGCGCGTTGAGCGGCTACTATCTTTCGGCCTTCTGGCTTACGGCCTTCAACGTGCCGGTGGCCCCTTTTGAAATACTGCCCGAGTCGTTTTTGTATCAAGCCGGGGTGGGCCTGCTCACGCCGCTGGTTGCGGCCCTTTGGCCGGTGTTCCAGGGAGTCAGCATTCCGGTGCGGCAGGCCATTGCCGCCTACGGCCTGGGCACGGGTCGTTATGGATCGAAGTGGCTCGACAAGGTGATGGGGCAAGTTCAAGGCTTTCCCCGCATGGCGACGCTCGCCCTGCGTAACACCTTTCGCCGCGCCGGCCGGGTGGCCCTCACCGAGATCACCCTTCTCAGCGCCGGCGCGATCTTCATGATGGTCGTCGCCACCGGCAACTCATTCAACCAGACGATTGACAATGTGTGGAGCAACTGGGGCTTCGACGTTGTCTTCGTTTTTAAGAACTACCAGCGCATCGCCGAAGTGGAGCAGGTCATTTGGGCGCAGCCGGGGGTGAACCAGGTGGAGATGTGGGCCTGGGTGCAGGCTACGGCTCACCTGCCGGGCCGGGCCAATCCCGGCGATCAATACGACATTCAACTGCGCGGCATTCCGCGCAACACGAGGTGGTGGTGGACCTGGGCGGCGGCAAGGAAACGACGTGGCGCATCGTCGGCCTGGTCTCGGACATCGGCGTGGGCGGCATTCAGAACACGGCCTTCATGTGGCGCGAAGTGTTGAACGCCGACATGGGGCAATCGGGCCAGGCCACCGTGGCTCAGATCGGCACGCTTGAAAAGACGTTTGAGGCGCAGGAGGCGGTGAAGAAGCAACTGCAGACTCACTTCGAGGCCCGCAACGTCGAAACGGTGCTGGCTGTCGGCCAGATCGAGAACAAGCGCATGGCCGCCGCGCTCTGGGATTTGATCGGCGGCCTGTTGCAGTTGATGACGGTGCTGGTGGCGGTGGTGGGTAGCATCGGCCTCTCCGGCACGCTGTCCATCAACGTCATGGAACGGCGGCGTGAGATCGGCGTGATGCGAGCGGTGGGCGCGTCGTCGAGCGACGTGGCCGCCATTTTTATGGGCGAAGGGCTCCTGCTGGGCGTGCTCAGTTGGATTCAGGCGGCGCCGCTGAGCATGATCGGGGCGCGCTATTTTGTGAATGCTTTGGGCGAGGCGCTCAGTTTCCCGTTCTCCTACCAATATTCGTACGGCGGCATGTGGTTATGGCTGGTCATCATCCTCGTGCTCTCGGTCGTCGCCAGTTGGCTCCCGGCCCGGCGAGCCACGCAGATCAGCGTGCGCGAAAGTTTGGCGTATGAGTGACGACATCCTTTCAACGGATGCTTCGCGAAACGGAAAAACGGATGCGTGACGCTACCATCCGTTTATCCGCTTAATAATCCGCTGAAAGCAGGCCAGTCGCCTACCTCTACTCAAACACTTTGTTGACTTCCTCCCGCCGCTCCCCCCTCCTCTTCATCTTCATCACCGTCTTTGTGGATCTGCTGGGCTACGGCCTCATGATCCCCCTGCTCCCGTTTTTCGTGCAACGGCAGGACGGCGGGGCCGCCCTGGCCGGGGCGCTGGGTTCGGTTTATTCCCTCATGCAACTGATCAGCGGCCCGGCGTTGGGCGCGCTCTCCGATCGTTACGGGCGGCGGCCCGTTCTGCTCGTCTGCCTGCTGGGCACGGCGGGCGCTTACGCCTTGCTGGGGCTGGCCGACTCGCTGGCCCTCATCTTTCTGGCCGTCATGCTCGACGGCATCACCGGGGCCAACCTCACCACCGCCTACGCTTACATCGCCGACGTGACCGCGCCCGAAGAGCGCGCGCGGGGCATGAGTCTGGTGGGCGCGGCCTTTGGCCTGGGGCTGATGGCCGGCCCGGCCTTCGGCGGCCTGTTGAGCGCCTGGGGGCTGGCCGTGCCCGCCTTCACTGCTTGCGCCATCGCTCTGGCCAACGTGGCCTTCGGGTTCTTCGTCTTGCCCGAGTCTTTGCCGCCTGAGCGTCGTACTCAAACGCCAACAATGCCGGTTCTCAACTCGCTGGCGCAACTCGCCGGGTTGTTTCGCCTGACCAACATCCGCCTGTTACTGCTCACCATCTTCGTCCTCAATCTGGCCTTCTCCGGTTTGCAGACCAACTTCCCGCTGTACAGTCAGGCCCGCTTCGGCTG
>JACPWC010000027.1 GCA_016197225.1 Chloroflexota bacterium | reverse complement strand
GGGAACGTCTCCAAGTATCTCGCGCCTCTGCCATCATTATTGGAAACGATCTTGTCGTGCTTGCGTTTGTCGCCTGCGATCTACACTTCGTTGGCTGATAATTCGGTTTTGACAACTTAAATTTGCTCGAAACGAGAGTCATATTGAACAATGTCTCCCCTTCCCCGCGCCGATCACCCGCTTCACGATAGATCGCTAATGCCTGTTCATAGAATTCTAACGCTCGACGTGGCTCATTCAGCCCAACGTAAGACTCCCCCAATCCGTTAAAAGCATTACCTATACCAATAGGATCTTTTATCGCTCGAGCCATCTCTAACTGCTTTTTGAAATACTCAATAGCGTACTCGAACTGCCCCAAGTTATTGTAAGCACGAGCTAAATTACCGGTAGCATTGCTCTTACCAATCGGGTAATTAATTTCATCGGAGATCGTTAGGTGTTGAGTAAATAGCTCTATAGCTTTTTCTGTTTCACCTAAATCGAGGTAAACGTTTCCCAGATTTCCTACCACATCTCCAACACCACTACGATCGCCGATCTCGCGGAAGAGATGCGATGCTTTTTCATAAACATCAATCGCGCGGTGCGTTTCTCCCCGTGCGTAATGTATGATTCCCATATTCGTCAGGGTATTACCCTCGCTGAGACGATCGCCGATCTCATGAGCAACGCTACTAGCTTCTTCATAGAATTTCAAAGCAGTGCGATAGTCTTTTAGACTTTCGTAAGCATTTCCCAAATTGTTCAGAATATTGCTTTCCCCACGGCGATCACCGACCTCACGAGCAATAGTCAGGGCCTGTTCACCATACTCAATTGCACGCCGAAACTTGCCTAGCCCTTCATAAACAGCACTCAGATTGTTTAGAATCATACTTTCATTGCGACGGTCATTTATCTCACGCGCGCCATCCAAAGCTTGTTCGTTGAGTTCAATGGCACGAGTCTGTTCCCCTAAAATCCTGTAAATCCTGCCCAAGTTACGCAACGTATTGACTTCGTTTAGACGATCACCAGACTTGCGAGCAATTTCTAAAGCTTGATTGTAGAGATTAATAGCTTGATGCAGATCGCTTTGAATACCATATGCATCACCTAAATTGGATAAATGTCTTCCTTCGGCAATCTGATTATTCAAGCGCCGAGCAGCGGCTAGTGCCTTTTGCGCCCAATTAATACGCACCTGCGGTATTTGACGCATTCCTAGGATACTCGTTCCGACGACATCATATTCAGAACATATAGCAGTTGCCACATCGTCAATCTCGGCAAACCTTTCGGCCCACATCTGTCCGCGCTCAATGTTCTGACGTTCTAAATCAAACAACGCCAGCCCACGCATGAGCGAGTCGTCGCCTTGCTTGTAAATTTCGTTGGCGGCACCAAGCACGGCTTTGTAATGTGTCGCGTGGCGCTTCTGCGCTTCATAGCTTTCGGAGGCAGTCAATTGCTTTTGGGCAAAGAGGCGGGCAAGGTCGTGCAGGCTATAGCGCTTGCTTTCGTCACTAAACCTTACCAAGTTTCGCCTCACCAACTCGCTCAAGTGTGCATGCTCCGCATCTTCGCACACAGCTTCTTCAGCAAATGCATCAAAGCTCGCCGGGAAGACGGCTAATTGCTGGAAGGCTCGGGCGGTCTCGGCGGACAGGCGGACGTAACTCAGGTTGAGCGAAGCCTCTACGCTCACCTCTACGCCTTCTGTGCCAATGCGCTCCAGTCGTTTGCTCTCGTCACGCAACTGTGTCACGTAAACTTCCGGCGAAAGGTCGAGCGTCACCACCAGCAAACTGCCCGCCGCGCGCAGGGCCAGCGGCAGGTAGCCACAGAGCGCCGCAATCTCATCCGCAACAGTGATAGCACCCTGAGCGGAGGGTGGTGCTGTTCCGCCCGAAGTCGAACGCGAAGCGGGCGGGTTTGCAAGCCTTGGCGCAATTTTCACCAAAAAGTCCCGCGCCTCGTCCGGCTCCATCGTATCGAGATTCCGGGAATACAGCCCCGGCAGGGTGAACCGTTGGCGCGAGGTGACGAGGAGCAAACAGCCTTCGGGCGGGATGAGCGGCCTCGCCTGCTCTGCGTCCTTCGCGTTGTCCATCAATACCAGCGCCTTCTTGCCGTGCAGGACAGAAAGATACAGCCCGCGCAGTTCGGCGGCGCTTTCGGGCAAACGCGCTTCGGGGCGGTAGGCGTGGATAATACGACTAAGAGCTTCGGCGGGTGAGAGCGGCTTCTCGCTCACACCTTGCAGGTCAACGAAGAACTGAGCGTCAGGGTAACGCGGCGCAAGCTCGGCGGCCAGCTTGAGGGCCAGCGCCGTCTTGCCAATGCCGCCTAGCCCATGCACGCCAGAGATCGTCAGGCCGCCGGGTGTCATCTTTTCGCGCAAGTCTTTCAGTTCGGCTTCGCGCCCGGTGAAGTCGGAAGGAGGCGGAGGAAGATAGTGGAGGGCTGAGGTTGGCGTGATGGGCGGCAAAATGTTGATGATTTTGTCGCCCGCGACTTTATCCCCACCAAATTTATCTCCTCCAATCACATCGCCAATTACGATTGAGCCACCAATCTGCACTCCCGACTTTTGTGTTTGAGTAATGGCCGATTCGGAGTCGGGCTTCTCAACAGCCTGTCGCACCGCAGCAATGAAGCCAAACGCACCGACGACGGCGGCCACGGCCAACGACACGATCAGCCGCAAAGATTGGCCCCACTCCGGGAAGCGCCACAGGCTGACGACAAAGGCTAGCACGGCAAGCACAACGGCGGCGATCAGATACCCACGATGAATGCGGCGCATGAGCGTAGTATAACCGACCTTCGCTGTTCGGCAACTGCTCTGTGCGGGTACATTTCAAATAAGGGCCGCTTTGTGTGTCATGCTGAGGCCGCTCTCTGGCCGAAGCATCTCTGGGCAATCTGCCGAAAATGTTTGCGGGCTTTGAAGGCCAGCTCAGAGACTCTTCGCAAAAACGTTCAGGGTGACAACTTTCTATCCTCGAGCAGAACTCTTGCTAGAAATGTTTCAAGTACGTCTAAGATTTCCTGCATCCTTATTTACTATAGCCACCGCTCGCCTGGGTAGATACGATAAAGAGCAGGAGACACTATGAAACGCACACTGCTCATCCTTTTGACACTCGTCATCGCCCTCTCGGTTTTCCCCGTTCAGCCCACGGCGGCGCAAGGCAACACCTACACCGTTCAGCCCGGCGACAACCTGTATCGCATCGCGCTGAAGTTTGGCGCGACGGTGGCGGCCATTCAGCAGGCCAACAGCTTGAAGACAACGACGATTTATGTCGGGCAAGTGCTGGTCATTCCGGGCGGCAGGTCTTCGCCCTCACCGGCGGCCTCGTCAAACACGGCGGCCAACCCCAGCACTTACACCGTCCAGCGCGGCGACACGCTTTATGGCATCGCCCGCAAGTTCGGCACAACCATCGCCGCGATTCAAAAGGCCAACGGCTTGACGACGACCATGATTCACGTTGGGCAAAAATTGGCGATTCCGAACGGCGTGAGCGGATCAGGTGGAACCGCCAACACCGTCCCACCGGCCTCAACCACCGCCCCGGCGAGTGGCGGCTCACCCGGAGTCAATCATCTCGGCACCGAGAAAGTTGTCCTCGCCGATTACGTGATGTGGTACGACTCGTCAACGTTTGATGGCACGAAGACGTGGGATGTGCCCTCGGCGGGCGCATACAACTCGGACGACTTCGGAACGATCCAACGGCATGTAGCTCAGGCTCAACAAGCCTGCCTCAACGGTTTTGCCGCCCACTGGTACGGCCCAACCGAGAGCCGCACCACCAACAATTTCAACTCGCTGTTGAACGCCTCTGCTGGCACAGGTTTGCGCCATGCAATTGTGATTCAAACCAACATCCTGCCCGGCGCAACCGAGCAGATGATCATTGACGCCATCAATCACGTCATCAACAACTGGGCGGGGTCGCCGAACTACATGCGGCTCGGCGGCAAACCCCTCCTCATCTTCACCGACATGCCGCGCCCCTGGGGAAACGACTCGGCGGCGCTGGCCGGCTGGACTCGCATCCGGGCCGCGACTGACCCGAACCACAACATGATCTGGATGGCTGAGGGACTCTACCCAACTTTCAACCCACTGTTCGACGGTCTGTACGCCTATCGCATTGATCATCGCGATTACCCGCAGTCGTGGCTCAAGCAGAAGCGCTGGGCCGACGGCTTGCGGGCGGTGAGCAAGAGCCTGTACTTCGCCGACACGATTGCCGCCGGCTTCGATGACACGCGCTCGGTGAACGCGCCCGGCGACCTGCGCTCGAGCGCGCCCCACTTCGCCCGCGACCGGCGCGGCGGCGGTTATTTTGCCGACACCTTTGCCGCCACGGCCAACACCGGCGGCGACTTTCTCTTCGTCAAATCGTTCAACGAGTGGATTGAGGGAACTGAGATTGAGCCAGGGGCGAGTTACGGAGACTTGTATTTGAACTTGACCTGCCAGTACGCGAACACGTATCGAGGGAGATAAAAAAACGTCCCGAAGGTTTGCGAAGCACTTTCGGGACGTTCGATTTCACCACGAAGTCACCAAGACTCGAAGATCACAAAGTTTTTCTTCGTGCCCTTTGTGCCCTCTTGTCTTCGTGGTGAAACGGATTTCAACATTCCTTTACACTGTCACCGATTCAGCGAGATGCCCGTTGCCACCAGGCGCTTCCACCTTCGGCGCGGCCATCTCTTCCTGCCGCCGGAACTGGCTCATGTAAAGATCATAGAAGAAGCCCTTCTGCGCCAGCAGTTCGTCGAACTTGCCGCGCTCGATAACCTCTCCTTGATTGAGGACGAGGATGGTATCGGCGTGGCGGATAGTGCTCAGGCGATGGGCGATGACGAACGAGGTGCGGCCCTCCAGCAGGTTGTCGAACGCCTGCTGGATGAGGCGCTCGGTGCGCGTGTCTACGCTCGAGGTGGCTTCGTCGAGGATCAGGATGCGCGGGTCGGCGAGGGCGGCGCGGGCAATGGAGATAAGTTGACGTTGCCCCTGGCTGAGGCCGCTACCCCGTTCACCCAAAACGGTCTGATACTTCTCCGGCAGTCGCTCGACGAAAGTATCGGCGTGAGCCAGCTTCGCAGCGGCGATCACGTCTGCGTCAGTTGCGTCGGGGCGGCCAAAGCGAATGTTCTCCATCACCGTCGTGCTGAACAAAAACGTGTCTTGCAGGACGATGCCGATCTGCCGCCGCAAACTCTCGGCGGTCACGTCGCGCACGTCAATGTTATCAATGCGGACAGCGCCGCCGGTCACATCGTAGAAACGCGGGACGAGGTTGATGATCGTCGTCTTGCCGGCCCCGGTTGGGCCGACGATGGCGATGGTCTGGCCGGGTTCGGCCTTGAAGCTGACGTTGCTCAACACCGGCACGCCCTTCTTGTAAGCGGCGGAGGCACGATCAAGCTCAACCGTCCCTTCGATGACCGGCATTTCTTTCGCGTCAGCCTTGTCCTGCACCGACGGTTCTTCGTCGAGCAAAGTGAAGATGCGCTCGCCGCCGGCGATGGCGCTTTGCACGTTCGTCCACAAAATGGCAATTTGCTGGATGGGTTGATTGATGCGTTGGACGTAACCCAGGAAAGTGATGACCAGGCCTAGAGAAACCGCTGTGCCAAAGAACGGCTCGTCTTTGAGAAGATACCAGCCGCCCACGCAGGTGACGATGGCCAGCGCCACGTAACTCAGGGCTTCGAGGGTGGGGGCCAGGGCGCTGGTGAAGGCCACGGCCCGAATGTTGGCGTCGCGATTGGCGGCGTTGGTGACTTTGAAGTTTTCGATGTTCTCTTCGGCGCGGTTGAAGGCTTGCACCTCGCGCACCGCCGAAATCGACTCTTGCAGTTCGGCGTTGACACTGCCCATTTCCTGCCGCGTCTTGCGGAAGGCTTTGCGCGCCTGATCCGAGAACCAGAAGGTGGCGACAATCATCAGCGGCGCCACCGAGAGGCTGAGCAGGCCAAAAGCCAAACTCTTCGTCAACATGCTGTAGCCAAACCAGAGCAGGAGCAACGAGCCGCTGAAGACCTGCACCAGCGCGAAACCAAACGCCTGCTCAATGGCCGTTGCGTCGTTGGTGATGCGGCTCATCAAGTCGCCCGCTTCGTGTTCGGCGTAGTAGCCCAGCGAGAGGCGGTGCAAGTGCTTGAACACTTCCACCCGCATGACGCGCAGGACTTGCTGGCCGGTCCAACTCATGAGGAAGAAAGTGGAGCCGGTGAGCAGAGCGCTGACGAGGAATAGGCCGACGATAATCAAGATGAGGCGGCCCACCCCGGCGATCCGGTCGTCGTTCGTCATCTGGCTGGCGTCTGCCGCCGGAGTCGGAAAGTTGCCTGTTGTCAGGGCAGTTTGTAGAACCCGTTCAGTGGCCGTCAATTCTTCCGGCGCCTTGGACAGCCAGCAGTTGCTCTGAGCCGCGCTCTGGTTAGAGCTTGCTCCGGGGAAGTTTCCAAAAGAACTTGCGGCGGCGGGTGTGAGGTAACAGTCCACCACCTGGCCGATGAGTTCGGGGGTGGTGACCTGAGCCCAGGTCGAAACCACAATCAACAGGCCGGCCAGCACCAGCGCCAGCCAATAGGCTTGAAAGTAATGCCCAAAGCGGGCCAGGGTCTCGCTCAGGTTTTTCGGTTTGAGCTGATCTTGACTCATCATACGGCGCAGGCCGTCAGCGTTTCCAAACATGGTTATCTCTCCAAAGAATTCAGAAGTCGGAAGTCAGAAATCAGAAGTCAGGCCGCCAATTCTGGCTCCCGGCTCCTGGATTCTGTCTCCTGCATTTCTGCATCGCCCACTAACTGCGAGTTGTAAATCTCGGCGTAGATGGGGCTGTCTTCCATCAAATCCTGGTGCTGGCCGCGAGCCACGATCTCGCCCTTGTCCAGCACCAGAATCTGGTCGGCGTTGATGACGGTGCTGATGCGCTGGGCAATGACAAACGACGTTCGCCCCTTCATCAGTTTGTCGAGCGCCTTCTGGATCTGGGCCTCGGTCGCCACGTCTACACTGCTGGTCGAGTCGTCGAGGATCAGGATGTGCGGATCAAGTAGCAGAGCGCGAGCGATAGCGACTCGTTGCTTTTGGCCGCCGCTGAGGGTGGACCCGCGTTCGCCCACCGGCGTGTCGTAGCCTTGTGGAAAGGACATGATGAAGTCGTGGGCCGCGGCCGCTTTGGCCGCCGCGATTACTTCGTCGTCGGTGGCCTCGGGTTTGCCGAAGGCAATGTTGTCGCGGATAGTGCCGCTGAACAGCGTCGTCTCCTGCAGAACAATGCCGATCTGCGAACGGAGCGAGTCGAGGGTCACGTCGCGCAACTCCTGGTCGTCAATGGTGATCCGGCCCTGGGTGGGATCGTAGAATCGGGGCAGGAGGTTGATGATGGTGGTCTTGCCAGAGCCGGTTGCCCCGAGGAGGGCCACCGTCTGGCCGGGCATCGCCTCAAAGGTCACGTCCCGCAAAACCGGGTCGCCACTGCCGAAGTAGCGGAAGGTCACGTCCTCAAATTTCACGTAGCCCCGAACAGGCGGCAATGCTTTGGCTGTGGGCTTGTCAATTACGTCGTTCTTGGCGTCGAGAATTTCAAAGATACGCCCGGCAGATGCGGCGGCCTGGCCGAGCTGGGTGATGATGATGCCGAACTGGGCGATGGGCAGGAAGAGGTAGATGAGGTAGAGCGAGAATTCCTGCCACTCGCCAATCGTTAGCGTGCCGCCGACGATTTGCCGCCCGCCGAAATAAAGCGTGGAGGCCTGGCCGAGGTTGGCGACGAGGAAGATGAGCGGGAAGAGGAAGGTGAACAGCCGCGAGAGGGTGATCTGCTGGTTCATCAGGTTCCCCGCCGCCGTTTTGAATTTGGCCTGTTCGCTCGTCTCGCGGGTGAAGGCTTTGATGACTTTGATCCCGGCCAGGTTTTCCTGCAAGAGGGTGTTGAGGGCCGAGAGTTTTTCCTGCACTTTGGCAAACATGGGCTGGCTCACGGCCCCAAAGAACATGAACAGCGCCAGCGCCACCGGCAGGATGGGCAGAGCCGCCAGCGCAAGTTGAACGTTGGTGGTGAACAAGATGATGAGCGTTGCCGTGAGCAAAATAGCCGCGCCGACCAATTGCAACAATCCCTGTCCAATAAAGAGGCGCACTTTTTCCACGTCGTCGGTGGCGCGCACCATGAGTTGGCCGGTCTGGTTGCGGTCGTGGTACGAGAACGAGAGCCGCTGAATTTTGGCGAACAGGTCGTTGCGAAGATCGAACGCCACGCTCTGCGAGTTCTTCTCAGCCCAGAAGGCTTGCAGGAAGGCGAAGAGGCCGCGCAGGGCGGCGAAGATGACGATAGCAATGCCGGCAGTGATCAGCGCGTTGGGAGCATTGTTCTGCTGTGCAGTGAGATAGGCCGTCAGGTCATCCTGAGTCGCCGTCGAGGGCAGGTTGAGTTTCAAGGCTTCGACGATCTGAGGCACGGCCTGAGTCATAACAAATGACGGAATGTCCGGCAGGCGATCCAGCACCGCTTTGGCGATCACCCCTTCGGTCACGGCATCAATAATATTGCGCACCAGGCGCGGCACGGCCAATTGCGAGATGGTGGCGACGATCAGAAAAATATAGGGCAGGATGGCTTGCCGCCGGTACCGGCCCAGATATTGAATGGCGCGTTGCAGGCCTTTATTGTTGGGGCCGCGTTGTTGTCGGCGGTCACGCCGGTTTGGACTTTGCACAGTCGTTACTCCTTTTGTCGTTTACTCTTGCTTAAACTCTAACTTGCCGGCGGCTTCGGTGAGGTGAGCTAGCGCATCAATCACAACGCCGCGTTGCTCGGCGGTGAGCTTCGTCGCCAGTTCTTCCGACCAGCGGTTGCGGGCTTCGATCCCTTTTTCGACAAGGTCGCGGCCTTTGGCGCTGAGGGTCACTTGCTTGGCCCGGCGGTCGTTAGGGTCTTCGCCCCGCTCCAGCAGGCCCATCTGCACCAGCCGATCCACCATCTGGCTGGCGGCAGGGGCGGTCACGTCCAGGTGGGCGCTGATGTCGGAGATGCCACATCCGCCCCGGTAGTGAAGGCGCATGAGCGTGCTGAACTGGGGCATGGACAGCCCGGAAGACTTGATGAACCGCACCCACTCGCGCATAGAACGGGTCATAAAAATTTCGGCCCATTCGCGAAGGGCGGTGTTGAATTGTTTGGCAGTGGACATAGTTAACCCGCGTGATTAGTTAAGCGGGCTTATATATATCACACCCGAAATCATCCTGGCAAGGGGAAGCCGCCTGCCCGTTTGGGCAGGGCAATTATAAACTGCGCTTTTTTGTTCGCGCCGCAGTTGCACTGCGGCGCGGGGCGGCAGTGCAACTGCCGCCCATCAAGAGTTTGGGGAGGGCAATCAGCGCCGGAAGAAGTTGGAGACGAAAAACCAGAGGTTGGCCGGGCGTTCGGCCAGGCGGCGCATGAAGTAGGGATACCACTCGGTGCCATAAGGCACGTAAATGCGGACGTTGTAGCCCTCTTTGACAAGCGCCTCTTGTAGTTCGCGGCGGATGCCGTAGAGCATTTGGAACTCAAAGGAAGTGCGGGGAACCTGATTGGCGGCTGCAAACGATTTGGCCGCCGCCACCATTTTTTCGTCGTGGGTGGCAATGGCCGGGTACAGGGCCGGATTCTGCTTGGTCGCCGCCAGTAACATCCCGGCCAGTTTGACGTAGTTGGCGTCCACATCTTTTTTGTCGGGGAAGGCTTTGTCGGGCGGCTCTTTGTACGCGCCCTTGCACAACCGCACGCGAATGCCGTCTTCGACGAGCGCGGCAACATCCTTCTCACTGCGATACAAGTAAGATTGAATGACCGTGCCGGCGTTGTTGTAGCCGGCATCCTTCGCCGCCCGCACCAGCGCCAGCGTGCGGTCGGTGTATTCGGTGCCTTCCATGTCCACGCGGACAAAGGTGTTGGCGGCTCTGGCCCTGTCCAGCACCCGGCGCAGGTTGGCAAAGGCCACCTCATCGCCCAAGTCGAGGCCGAACTGGGTGAGCTTGATCGAGACGTGCGAATGAATCCCATCCGTCGAGACTTCGTTCAACAGTCGAATGCAATCGTCGGCGGCATGGGCGGCCTCGGCTTCGGTGGTGACGTTCTCGCCGAGATGATCGGCGGTCGCCATCATGCCACGCGCTTTGAGTTCACGGATGGCGCGGACAGCGTCGGGGATCGTTTCGCCGGCCACGAAGCGGGACGACACGGCGCGAGCGACGGGAAATTGAGTGATGAGAGTGCGGGCAGTTTTGGAATGAGAGAGGTAGAGAAGCAGGTTGCGGAGCATCGCTAAACTCCAGAGGGATGAGTGTCGCTCTGATTTTAGCAGAGGAAGCCCCGTATGTGGCTTTTGCCCGGCAAAGTCTGGAGCAAAGACAGGCCGAAGGTAGTGACAAAGGTGACTGTCACTGGCTACAAGCTCGCGAGATTTCGAACACTCGAAGCCAGTGACAGTCACCTAAACGACGCTAGCGATTTCTTTTTCAGCATCCAGCGGCAGGCGTTGGAAACCCGGTGAGGGAACTTTGAGATTGTGAGCGGCGATGCGGCGATTGAGGGTTACAACTTTCTGGCGAAAGGAAGCGACGGCTTCCCCCGGCAGTGACGGTTGCCCCGTTTCAGCCGCCGTGTGATGGGCGGCAGTTAACTCGGCCAGAGCCGCTTCAATCGCCCCCTCAATTTCCTGTCGTTCTTCGATCCACGGCCACAGAAAGCCGTTGTCTTTCAGAATGCGATTCGCCAGGCGCATGGCCGGGTCTTCGTGCGCGCCGTCATCTAACTTCAGCGGCTTGCCGTGGCCGGGCAGGTTGTCGAAGTGGCCTTCAGCCTTCGCCTTCTCGATGATCTCATCCAGCCAGTCGCCCATATCAGCCTCCTTCAGAAACAAGAACCTCTTCCTGAATGATCTTATCGTCCGTTTCGGCCTTTGGCAATTTGAATTTGATCCACATCACAGGCAACAGGATCAGGGTGGCGACGATGGGCACGTAGAATGGCACTTGCGGCCCGAAGCGTTCCCACAACAGCGCGCCGACGAAGGGCGCGGGCAGTGAGATCAGGCCGAGGCTGGTGGAGAATACGCCGAAGGCCGTGCCGCGCAATTTTTCCGGCACGGCTTTGGAGATGAGCGAGTTGTAAGCCGGGCCGATGAGGGCTTCGGCGATGCCGAACATGACCCAGGCAACGGCGAACCCGGCGAAGAGGTTGCTGTTGAGGAAGACGGCCATGCCGGCGACGATGAGCAGGAAGCCGCCGACGATTCCGACCCGCTCCCCTTTCTTGTCCGAGAGCCAACCGGCGGGAGTCATCAGCAACATTGTCATGACGGAAGAGATCGAGGCCAGCCAGCCGATTTGTGAGTTAGACAGTCCGGCGATGTTTTGCATGTACAACGGCTGAAGCTCAAAGGCCAGCCGGTAAGACACGTCGCGCACGCCGTCAGAGATCATGATCCAGGTGACGATGCCGCCAGCGGTGATCAGGGCGGTGAGGGCCAGCAGGCTATTTTTCAAACCAGCCAGCGACGGCCTTTCACGATGGCTGGCTGTTTCTTTTTCGGTGCGATGAGCAGTGCGAGCCATGAACAGGCGGATGATGGTGGCGATTGTGTAGAGCAGGCCGGCGGCGGCGAACAATACTTTGTAGCCATAGTGTTCCGACACGTAGCCGCCGAGGGGCGGCCCCACCACGCCGACAACCATGAACAGGCCCTCGGCCAGGCCATACACCTGGCCGCGAGTCTCTTCGGTGGATTGCTCGGCGATGAAGGCCTGGTAACTCGGCGCAACAAAGGCGTGAGCCATCGCCCCGGCCACCGTCGAGATCAACAGCCAGTGCCAGGATGGGGCGACGAGGAAGACGACGTACCCGGCCGCCCCGGCCAGACTGCCGATGGCAATGGCTTGCAATCGCCCAATTGAATCGGACAGCCAGCCGCCGAGAATTTGAAAGGCCAGCGGCGCAATCGCGCCGACAGTGAAGAACAGCCCGACCTGGCTGATGTTTGCGCCCAGCGACTGGACGTACAACGGCAGTAGAAACTGGTACATGTGCCCGGCGACGTTGGCCAGGATCATGGTTCCCATGAAGACCAGGAGGGGGCGAGTCAGAAGACGGCGTTTTGAGGTGAGCATAAATTTCAAAGACCCGTCAAACGACAAACGAGATGTTTGACGTTTGTCGTTTTACTCCAGCGTTTTGCGATACACCACATTCCGCCGGGTTTCGCGGAAGCCGACGTTTTCGTAGAGTCGTCCGGCCTGATATGGATTTTCAGCGTCCACGCCAAGCAGGGCATAATCCATTCCAGCTTCGCGCAAGAGGCGCAGGGTCTGGGTCAGGAGCGCCGTGGCCAGGCCGCGCTTGCGCCAGGGTCGGCGCACGCCCACTTCAGCCACGTGGCCCTCTTTGCGACCCACCCGCTCGATGTAGCCCGGATTAACGAAGTTGAAGTTGAACCCGGCGGCCTGATCGCCATCCCAGGCCAGCAACCACAACTCGGGCCGGAAGTGCGGAGCGTCGAGAAAATCGTGCCGGAACACTTCCAGAGGGAGCGGCTCGTAGCCCCAATGATCCTGGAAGGCTTCCTCAAAGGCGGCGTAAGCCGCCTCTCCATCTCCGGGCCGGAACTGGCGAATGACCAGGCCGTCAGGCACAGGCGCGATCGGCAGTTCAGTCCTCAAATCGCATTGCATGGTGAGAAAGTAGCGAGCTGGAGTCATGCCCCGCGCCTCAAACAACGCTTTAACCGTCGTCTGAGTATCGCGGCAAAACACATTGAGCTTCTTCGGCAAGCCAGGCGGGAAGTCGCGCATGATTTCAAGGGCGCGAGTTTCAGCCGTTTGCATCTGTGGCGCGCCAACACCTTGTCGGCGATTGTCGGGATGGACGACGCCATTACAAAATGCGTAATGCGCCTCGCACTGGCCGGGCAAAGAATCCACGCCGATAAAACCGACCGGATGGCCGTCAGCCCTGGCAATGAAAAAGTCGGTTGACGGATTGATGTGGGGCGCTGTCATCCATTCCTGCAAGTCAATTGCCGACATGCCCCGCTCGACTTTGTCCATCTCATCGGCGGCCCTGAACAATTCGAGTATCGCCGGTTCATCGCCGGGTTGGTAGTTACAGATTTTGGTGATCATAGCAACCTCTCTGCTAACGCTTTACAATAGATCGCATCTTTGTTGATAGCTCGAAAGCCCACACTTTCGCACAGCTTCAGTCATGCCGCGCTCGCGCAAGGCCATCATCTGGAAATTCTTGCTGAGTCAATCAGCCACTTGCGCTTTCAAAGCGTCGTGATCCGGCAGTCGGTCTTCGGCCTCGCGCACGACCGGGATGGCGTAAGGCAGAAGGCTGGCAACCACCAGCAAAGCGCCACTCAGCACAAAGATCAGGCCCATGCCCGCGCCCGGGCCGGTTCCCACCAGCCACCCAAACGAGGCGGCCAGCCCCCCGCCCGCCTGCATAGCCGGCTCGAAAACTTTGTCGGCCAGCGGCCCGGTCATGAGCGTCGCCAGCGGCCCGGCCAACTGACCAATGAGTCGTCGCGTTGAGAACACCCGGCCCTGAACGTCGGGCGCAACCTTGGCCTGCCAGATGGCCTGGTTCGAGGCGTTGAGCATCGGGTTCACAAACTCGGCGAACGAAATGACGACGACCCAAAACCAGAAAGACAGGTTGAAGCCAAGAAAGAACTGGCAGAGGCCAATCACGGCCCAGCCCCAAAGCACGCCGTGCACTTTGCGTTTGGGGCCGCCCCAGGCGCTGATGACGGCGCTGCCAATCGCGCCGCTGACGCCGGCCACCGAGTTGATCACGCCCAGCAGAGTCGAGTTGTTCTGCGTGCGCGCCAGGATCATGGGCGCAAACAGGGTGAAGCCCAGCCCGCCCAAAAAGTTGCCCATCAGAAAAACGGTTTGCAGGCCGAGCAGGCTGGGCCGGGCCAGGATGTAGCGAAAGCCGTAGATCGACTCCTGCCACAGACTGCCCCGCCCCTCTTTTCCAGACTCGGACTCCGCCGGTTGCGGAACATGGACAACCAGCAGGGCGACGATGGCGGTGACAAACGTGATCACGTCAATCAACAGAATCAGGGTGAGGCCGTTGAAGCCGCCGCTCGTTCCCAGGAACCCGATGAGGCCGCCCGCCGCGAGCGGCGCGAGAATCAGCGGCGCGGTTTCAGCCAGTGACATCATGCCGCTGGCGCGAGCGTATTGCTCTTTGGGAAGCATGGTCGAGATGGCCGCCGAGTAGGCCGGCCACTGAAACGACGTGAACGCGCCCACAAAGGCGGCGGCGACCCACAGATGCCACACCTGCAGAAGGCCGCCGACGAACAACAACAGAATCGTCACCGTCGCCAGCCCGGCGGCCAGGTCGCTCAGCATCATCACCAGCTTCCGGTTCCACCTGTCCACTAGCGCCCCGGCGATGGGGCTGAGCAGGACTTCGGGCGCGTAGGCGAAGAAGGCAACCAGCGCCAGGGCGGTGGCCTCGCCCGTCAACTGCCAGGCCCAGATGGTGAGCGCGAAGCGCGTCATGCCGGAGCCGAAGAGCGAGATCACCTGGCCGAGCCAGACAATGAGGAAGGCGGTGAAACCGGAAGGGCGAGAGGGTGTCATGGGCCAAGTTTACGTCAAAGGCTTGCGATATGTCGAGCTTCTCTGGACAGGTCGAAAGCCGCAGGCTTCATAGACCCGCAGAGCGCCGCTCAGGTTTTGGGTGTCCACGCCCAGCGCCGACTCGGTCAGGCCGCGCTCCTTGAACTCGTGAAGCGTCAGGGCAATCAACGCCCGCGCCAGGCCGCGCTTGCGCCACGGGCGGCGCACGCTGATGAACTCGCACAAGCCCCGCCGGCGGTTGAAGGCCGCGTTCTCTTCGTTGTTGATGAAGCCTTTCACCTGCCCGGCTACCTGATTCGTTTCAACGTCCCAGGCGATCTTCCACAGTTCGGGCATGAAGATCACTTTGTCGTTCAGCCAGCGTTGATAATCGTCCTCGGTTGACGGCGCAAAGCCCCAGTGATCGCGAAAGGCTTCTTCGTTGGCATCCCAGATCGCCCGATAGTGTTCCGGCAGAACCGGGCGCACTTCGAGTCCGGCCGGGAGCGGGAAGTCGGGGATGTCGTCCAGAGTCGGCCTGACCATGAGAAAACCGTGCCGGACTGCCTGGTAGCCGTCTTTGATCAACAGCGCCTCAGCGCCGCGTGAGGTCTCGGAGGCAGAGGCCTGAAAGAAGCGCGGGCCGGTGTGAGACAGGGAGGCCGAGACTTCACGGAGGCGAGTCTGCGCCCATTTGAGTAGCGCTGCGCCCACGCCCTTGTGCCGCCATTCATGGCGCAGGAAAGCCAGGTGATTGTAGAGCGTGTTACCGGCTTCGTCTTTGTACCAGTCCACGCGAGCGTAGCCGACAACGTCGCCATTCACTTCGGCCAGCACAACATCGCGGGCCAGGTCGCAGTTGACGAGATGAGCGTAGTTGTTGGCAATGTCTTCGACGGTGATAACGCGCTCCACGCCGTCGGTTGCCTCACTCGCGTTGAGAGCCGCCACCATGCCCGGAAAGTCGCTCTCGCCCCGGAAGCCGCGAAAGGCCAGGCTGGGGATGGCGGGAGCGTTTGGAATTGAAATCAGTTCAGTTGTAATCATGGTTCATCCATATTTCGTATTTCGTATTCCGTACACAAATCAGTTACGCAATACGTGATACGCAATACGCACTATACATCCTTCACGTACATACACAATTTGTTGGCGACTCGAAAGCCAACCGATTCGTACAATCTGACCGCCGCTTGGTTGTCGGCTTCGGCGCAGACAATGGCCGTCTCCATGACATTGGCCTTCATTCTTCGCAACCCTTCCAGCAGGACGGCCTTGCCCAATCCCCTCTTCTGAAAGTCAGGGTGTGTGCCGACCGGCTCGAAGAGGCTGACCTTGTTCACCGGGTCCAGCCAGAAGATGCAAAAAGCGGCAAACCGGCCCTCCGGGGCAACCGCCGCCACGTCCCGTTCCGGGTCGTAGACGGGCGACTGCATGAATCGGCGAAAGCGGGCCACGTACCGATCCCACTGCCACTTGGATTGAAACGCGCCATACTGCGCCGCCGCGCGCGCTTCCACTTCGCGCTCACCCGCCGTCGAGCGAACTACAAAACCGTCGGGCAACGTTGGCCTGGCGACGGGTTCAGCCAGCGAGCGCGTGAAGTAGATCATCTGGCCCAGGTGCGAGTCCGGCCCGGCAAGGCTGAAGCCGCGCTCTTCCAGCAGTTGGCGGCGGGCGGCGTCGGTCTCGAAAACCCACATGACGCGAATCGTTTTGCCGCCTCGTGCCTTCACCTTCTCTGCGATCTGTTCTTCGGCCCAAGCGTGCATCTGCCTGGCCCGTTGCGTGCCGGTCAACGATGGGTGGACGAAGAGGTCGAAGAAACCATCATTCGGCGTGAACAAGGCCCAGCCGAGCGTTTGGCCGTCATCATCCTCCCACAAGGCGATCTGTTCCCAGAGCGGCTCTTCGGGATCATGATAGAACAGCCACCAACTCAAGTCGCCGGTGTGAACGTAGTAAGTGCCGTTGTCCGCCTTGCGGCCTTCGATCAGGATGGACAGCATCCTGTCCAGGTCTGACGAGTCCTGATAAGGTCGCGGCTCAATTCTCATCACTTCTTCCTCTTGAAGAACTTCGTTATCTCAGGCGGAAACTTTCGCTGTGGCGCATTGTCCACTTCCCGAAACTTTGGCAAACTCGGATCGCTGGCACAGGCTAGTTCGTACTGGCGCTTGTTCACTCGTTCGCCTCGCACGTAATATCGCGGGTAGCCGCGACGCGGGCGGCCTTGCGCATTCCACCGCCGCTCAATTCCATGAGGTTCGCCACTCTGGAAATGAAACTCTTCCAATAGCCCGCCATCACAGCCGAGCCACCACTCAAAGCCGTGACGAAACCCGGCTTTCATATAACGAACTTCGAACAGGCTCAACTCTCCGTCGCAGTCACCCCACCACAGACCGATGCCCGTGCCGCGCTTCATTTCGTAGGAGCCGATCAGCTTTCCGTCATCCGACCATTGCCGGGCAAGGCCATGAGCCAGGCCATTCACGAAAGGCTCAGATGAAAACAGAACGCCCGGCCTGTCCCAGCGATAAACTGTGCCGTGGCAGACGCCGTCTTTCAGCGGGGTTTCACGTGACGGTTCGCCCGTCTTGTGAAACAAGCGGATGCCGACCACCTTCCCGCGCAAAACATACTCCGCTCGCAGTTTGGCCCCGCTTGCGTCAAGCTCCACCACTCGCTCACGCGCCGACTTCGGAATAGACGACCGACACATTCAATTCTCCAATTCTCTAATCCTCGACACCACTTATCCGTTCCGATGCAACTTCCCTGTCCGTTTCGCATATCGTTCAGCCCAGTGAAAGATTCGGAGACCCATCGGAATGGCGATTGCCCCCATGATCAGCAAGGGCCAGATGTACGGCCACAGGCTGAGGGTCGGGGCGCCGTCCAACAGTGTCGCCCGAGCGCCATCAATCACATAAGTCGCAGGCGAGAAGCGTGAGAAGACTTGCAGCCAACCCGGTAAAACTTCAACCGGATAGTACACGCCGGAGACCAGCAGAAGCACGGCGATGATCAAGTGCGTCATTTGCGAGCCGCGCTCCGGGAAGAGTAGTGGCAGAACCGAGCCGACGATGCTGATGCCGATGAACGAGAGACTGCCGGCGATGAGGAGCAAAAAGAAGCCCCACAGGTTGGCGTTGCTCAAACTGATGTCAAAGAGCAACATGGTTGCCAACAGCACCACGCCGGTGTGTACCAAGCTGTAGACGATGGAGAACGCCGTCTGGCCCAGCATGTGAAAGAAGCGGGAGATAGGGGCCATGAGGGTGTATTCGATGGTGCCCTCCCACCGCTCCAGGCCGACGAGGTCAGTCACCCAGTAGAAGATCACCGACAGGTAGCGCCAGACGATGGTGCCGACGGCGAGATACAGCACGAAATACTTGCCGTCTATCCCGCCGCCGCCAAGTCGTTCAAACCCCAGGCCGATGTAACTAACGGCCAGACTGTTGGCAACGGTGTAGACCAGCCACACCAGTTCCCAGGCCCAGTATCGTTTGACGATGTTGTAGTTGCGTTCGATGAAGGCGTAGGACGCCTTGAGTTCACTAATTGCTGTAGACATCTCGGGTGAAGCCTTTCCGGATCAGGATGCTGATCATCACCGCGTTGTTTTCGAGCGTGATGTACCAGTCCTCTTCCGTCATATTGTCCGGGTTGCTCGCCACTGAGGCGAGGTTATTTTGCAGTAGTTGGCGCTCGGCTTCGGACATTTCGGCCAGCGCATGAATCTTGATCTGCATGGTGAGTCTCCTCTTTAGCAAGGGCGAAGCAGTCGGAGGGCAGTCTCGCTGTTCTCCAGAGGTTTACCCGACTGCTTCGCCTCTACAAATGCGGCATCGCGTTTTCCCATTCCTCTTTCAGAGCGCCCATCACCACCTCATCCCAGCGTTCGCCGTCGCGGTAAAGCAGTTGCCGCATCCGGCCCTCCACCACAAAGCCCACTTTCTCATAGGCGCGAATGGCGCGGGTGTTGTAAGCAAACACCGACAGCGATACGCGGTGCAGGTTGAGTTCGGTGAAGGCGTAATGCAGAGCGATACGCAAAGCATCAGCGCCGTAGCCCTTGCCCCAGTAGTCGCGCTCGCCGATGCCAATGCCCAGCCAGGCGTCGCCGTGCGTCCAGTTCTCGGCCCACAGGCCCACAAAGCCAATGAGCTTGTCTTCGGCCAGTGTTCGAATGACGAACGGGAAGCCAAAAGGCTTCGGCTCCTCATCAAGTTCTTCGCGGATTGACTGGATGGTAAGAGGCCGGGCAACGGCGGAGTCCAGCAAACGCGCAAACTCGCTGTCCTGAAACCAGCCGGCGATTAGCTCGGTGTCTGCATCCGGGTTGCTGGCGGTTAAGCGCACCAACTCGCCCCGCAAAAGCGATGAATGTTGTTGATCACTCATTTCTCTCTTTTCCCTTCTTTTCCCATGCCTCTTTCAACAGCCCCAGCCTCAAGTCATCCCAGCGCCGGCCCAGGCGATGAATCGCTTGTCGTCGGCGCACTTCCACCGCAAACCCATGCCGCTCCAAAAAGCGCAGGCCGCGCGAATCGTATTCGTACACATTCGTCGTCAGCCGGAACAGGTTGAGTTCGTGGAAGGCGTAGCGCAACAACAGCCGCAGGGCCTGCGAGCCACAGCCCTGCCCCCGGTCAGCCGGGTCGCCAATGGCAACGCGCATCCAGGCGTGGCCGTGATTCCATTCGACGCTGTCCAATTGCGCGAAGCCGATCAAGCAGTTGTCGCTCCGCAGTCGAACGGCAAAGTCGAAACGGTTGGGGCGCTCTTTGGCCTCGCCCGCCAACTTCTCGCGGTTCTTCTTCACCTGCGCCGCCGAGAGCGGGCGGGCCGGCTTGGGGCCGGCGAAGTGCCAAAACTCCGGGTCGCGCGTCCAGCGCGACTCGATCTCGGAATCTTTATCGGGTTGAAAGGCGGTCAGGCGAACTTTCTCGCCTTCGAAAAGTTGTCGTGAAAGGCCGTCCATTTACTTCTCCTCCTCCGTCACCAACTGCTTGCCCGTCAACTCCAGGAACACTTCCTCAAGAGTCGGCGGGTGGCCGTTGGCCGAAATGAGCGTCTTCAAGTTGTCGGGCGTGTCCAGGGCTACAATCTTGCCGCCGTCAATGATGGCGATGCGGTCGCACAGGGCCTCGGCCTCGACCATGTCGTGCGTGGTGAGCAAGATCGTTGTGTTCTGCGTCGCTCGCAATTCGCGGACAAAGGTTTGCACTTCGCGCTTCGAGCGCGGGTCGAGGCCGGTTGTCGGCTCGTCGAGCAGAAGCAGGCTGGGGTTGCTCAGCAGAGATCGGGCAATCGCCACTTTCTGTTGCATGCCCCGGCTCATCTCTTCCATCGGCTGAAAGATAGACTTTTGCTCCAGCCCCAACCGGGTGAGGATCTCCACCGCCCGTTTTTTGGTTTCAGAGGCGGCCACCCCGTAGAGTCGCGCCCCGTAGATCAGGTTTTCCATCGGCGACAGCTTCTTGAAGAAACTGGCTTCCACCGAAACGCGGTTGATCATGGTCTACACCAGGCGCGAGTCTTCGGCTACATCGTGGCCGAAGACGGTGATACGGCCTCCGTCGGGAATCAGCAGGGTGGCGATGAGGCGGATGAGGGTGGACTTGCCGCTGCCGTTCGGCCCCAGCACGCCAAAGATTTCGCCGCGCTGAATCGTCAGCGAGACATGGTCAACCGCCACCTTGGCCCCGACCGGGATTCCGCCGTTTGGCGCAAACCAGCGGCCACTCTTGCCGCCGAATGTTTTCAATGCGTTTTCAACTTGAATGGCTACAGTGTTTTCGTTCATGTTTCCTCCATAAGAATAAGTTCCGCCCAGACCCTAAGGGTCTCCAAGACCCTTAGGGTCTGATCGAAACAAAAAGGCCGCGAGCAAAATGCTCACGGCCCTTTCCCAGAAAACAGGCAAAAAAAGACCGTGAGCGTCGTTTCTACGCCCACGGCCATTTGAGTCAGGTGTTAGTTGGTGCTTCCTACTCCAGGCAACAGGCGCAATACGACAAGGCAGACCCAGTGATACCGCTGGGGATGCGAAGCCGGATGGTGATGGTGTTGTTCACTGTCATTGCGCCGTTCCTTTCTTTGGTAGGATGGGCAGAGTTTACCACAGGGTTTGGAAGGGTGTCAAGAAAATGGCGAAACATTAATCAACTTGATGGAGGACGCCCAGTTGTGCGGCCAGGTCGTAATAACGTCGCGCTTCGGCCTGATTGCCGAGAAGTTCGTGGGCCTGTCCCATATTCAAGTAGAGCGACGGATAGAAGCTTTGCACCCGGTCGTCGCCAACCGCATCCGCCCGGCTTAACGCTTCCTGGTTCCAGCGCAGCACGTCCTCAGGCTTCTCCTGACATCGCGCCACGTAATGCGCGGCCACGCAGGCGTCGTAGTCGTCTTTGGATGCCTCCCAGGCTTGCCTGTAAAGCGCGCAGGCCTCGTCGCGCCGGCCTTCAAATTCAGCTTGCGTGCCTTCGGCGCAGAGTTTTATCACCGGGTTGGTGAGATCCATGAGTATCAGTTCCCAGATTGTTTATGACGCTGTGGAATGTCAGCCCGCCTGCGTTTGGCTGTCGGTGTCCGGGAACTCGGCGGCGTCAAGAATGTCATCCAGATACAAGGCTCAGTTCGCATAAATCACCTGCGCGCTGGCAAGAACGGAGTCGCGGATGCGCCGCTTGAGGCCGTCTTTCAGCACAAAATCCACTGGACGGGCAAAGATGTCTTCCAACTCACGTTGGAGGCGGCTCAAAGTGAACATGGTGACCCGCGCTTCTGGGTCAAACTCCACCAGCACATCCACGTCGCTGTCCGGGCCGAAGTCGTCGCGCAGGACTGAGCCAAACAACGCCAGCCAGCGAATCTGATTCCGGCGACAGAATTCAGTCAATTGCTCGCGGGGGATGGCAATGTGAGGCTGACGTTTTTTCTGGGTCATCTCAACTCTTTCTCAACGCTCATCGCAATTATACGGCTGTGGAGAGGGGCAGATGTTGCTCAAACGCGGTTTTGAAGCGGCGGCGGGGTAACAATGCGCTCCGGCTACCCGGTTGGGCGGCGTCTACTTACTTTGATCTGACCAGCCTAACAAGAACGACCCATCCGGTCTCCGAGCAGGACGATGATATAAATCAGAACGCCAATGATTACAGCGTATATTTCCTTGAACCAAAGAAGAATGTAGGCTGCAATAAAGACACCGATCACCACATTCACAATAAACCGGGCATTTAGCTTCGCCAGCAGACTCATCTGGAGCTTTTCATTGTCTACGATTACCAGTTTGCCTTCTGCAAGTAGCTTTCCATTCGACAGTGTGCGAACCGAACCATTGGCAAGCTTTTGTTCGAGCACACGCGCTGTGAT
Source organism: Chloroflexota bacterium (assembly GCA_016197225.1). Taxonomy (NCBI): domain Bacteria; kingdom Bacillati; phylum Chloroflexota; species Chloroflexota bacterium. The sequence goes on along the minus strand of JACPWC010000027.1, from coordinate 6,161 downwards.
GACATAGTAGGTTTCATATGTGAATCCCCGCTTCATTAGGAGAAGCCACATGATGCAAAGCACTATGCCGGCAAGCGACAATATCGCGTCCCAATTCTCAGGGAGTTGTCGAGTTGCAGTTGTAAGTGCGAGCAACAGGATACTATTCGCGACCAGAATAACGTTGAAACGCGCCCAGACACCATCGCCTTCATGTGATGCCATGTCGATTGCACTTTGATAAGCGGTCCGAATATCATCTTGTTCTGACATGGCTGTTCCTTTGCATCAGTCACTTGTTGACCATATGCGCGACGTTACGAATACCGATAGCCGGCCCAATAGCCAGCCTTAGGCACGGTACAGGTGATACTCAAGCACGATTCTGAAGTAGCGGCGGGCGCAACAATGTGCCCGACTACCCGGTTGGGTGCGTTTGTGCTTTTACTCCGCTGGCTCTGCATACTCATCTAGCACGCTATCTGATAGGTGCGACAAGTGCTTTTCTTTTGCTATCTCAACCACGCTATCGTAAGCCAGATATGTGCAACTATCCGACAACGGCCCTCTTTCCAACAAGGAAAAAACTGGTCGCCGTAACTCTTGGAATACTTTCTCGCGTCGAGCGTCCGGCGCGACGATGTGCAACTTTATATCCATGTTGGGCTGTAGTGCAAGCAGGTCAGCCATCCGGAGAATGCCAGAGTAAATCGAAGTGGTATGTTCAACCTCAAACGCGCGAACTATCGAGCGCCCCCTGAGCCAAAGAATATCAATCTGCTCAATGGTCTTCAGAGTTGTCTCGTCGTAGTTGAGCGGCAAGGTCTCCAACACGGGCGGATGGTCGGTGTTCCATTCAGTCAGGACTGCCGCCTTGTCATTCCTCGGTATCCAGATTTTCATTCCCATCTGTGCGCCGATACGGGCAAGCAAAGCCTGCATCTTGATCGACTCGCGCACTTCAGTATGAGCGGAGTGAGTGTTGTCGTCGGCTTCGGTGCTGTTGTCCTGTGGGACCGATACTGAGACTACTTTGTCCGTCCGCCTCACTTTGTGCGTTACAAGCTTTTCATACTCTTGCTCATCAATCTCGAAAGCTTCTGTGCCAGTGGCCTGTGCGAGGATGAATTGCTCAAGAAATTGTCCATCTCTTTCATCGAGTTGATTTAGGCTGGCTCGCAACTTGCCAGTCCAGTATGACGAATTGATGTCATAGCCTTGTGTAAATGAAAGCCTACTCCATACCCGATCATCGCGTATAGGAATGGCTTTCTCTTTCGGCAACCATGCCAGTGGCTTTACTTGGAAACGAATTATGAATGGGTCATCGGCAGGATAGAAAAGCGGCATGCTATCTGTGAAGTATTCGCTGGCGACTTCGAGAATGCCAATCCAGCGAGAGAGTTTGGTCATGTAGCAGACTAACTTATCCCCAATTTGTATTCGGCTGGCGGCGTTTACTTGCCGAGTTCGAAAACCTGAAATGCTTCTATCCGAGCGGGTGAAGGCTTCGTAAGTTTCGGGTGAGAAAAGGTCAAGGTAGTAAGCCACTGTTGCTCCTAATGCTAAGCTGACACAAAGTTATGCCATCGAAGTATAGTCCACATCCATCATCGCGCAATCCTCTTGCCACCCCACCCAAACAAAAAGGCCGCCGGTCTCAGCCAGCGGCCTTATAGGCCCGGTCAATTTTCACCACCCGGCCTAACGGGCATCCTCCGGGTGTTTCACTTCCCACGGGGGAACCCAATCGCCTTCGACTCTAAGCTCGACGCCAGCATCATCTTCAATGAGCTTGCAAACCGTCATTTCGCCCGCATCTTCACCATATCGCTCTGCCGCTTCACGGAAACGAGCGTAGGTGGCCTGCGTCAGTTCCGAGCGTGTGCCCATCTTCTGCACCAGTTCATCAATTAAGCTCAGGTCTTTCAAACACAGGGCCAGCCGAAACGAGGGATCATAGTGGCCGGCGAAAATTGACGGGACATCGTGTTGCATGACAAAACTGTCGGCCGCGCCGCCTTTCATCGCCGCCCACCACACGTCCGGCTCAAGGCCCGCCTTTTTGGCCGTGACCATCGCTTCGCCGATTGCGGCGGCATGTATTTTCCAAAGCTGGTTGTTCACCAGCTTGGCAACGTAGCCGTTGCCGTATTGGCCAACGCGACGGATTTCGCCCATAGCTTCCAATATCGGGCGGACGTTGGCCACAGCCGCCTCCGTCCCGCCCACAAACATGATCATGTCCCCGCGAATGGCCGCGTCCACCGAGCCGGTGACCGGCGCGTCCACCGGCAATCCTCCGGCGTGTTCAAACTCCGCCGCAAGTTCACGCATCAACATCGGACTGCTGGTGGTCAAATCAATCCAGATTTTGCGGCGGCAGTCGCCCGAAAGGAGGCCGTGCTCGCCGCGCACAACCTGCTCGATTTGTTTTGGGCCGAAGACCATTGTTACGACGACCTCAACTTGCTTGAGGGTGTCAGCCGGGGTGTCGGCCCAGGTTGCCCCATGTTCAATCAGCTTTTCTGCGGCGCTCTTTCTGAGATCGTGCACCGTCAACTCAAAACCAGCGCGTTGAATATTGCGGGCCGCGGCGCCGCCCATATTCCCGAGTCCAATAAAACCAACCTTCATAAAGATAACCTCCAAGTCATTGACGCTCAAAAGCCCCGTCTGTAGTCTCTCAGAGAGTGTCTTAAAAGTCGCTCCAAGCCCGCGTCCTCGCGGGCCCCTTCGGGCAACCGCGAGGACGCGGTTGGAGAGCAGTTTTAAGACAGTCTTTCACAGTCTCGTCACTGTCCCACAAGACTCACAACGGATCTCCGTCTGGCCGCGCAGAACCGGCGCGGTGAATTTACTTCCGCACGACGGGCACTCGGTCGGCGCGTTCTTCACCCGGTCAACATCGGCCTGGTCAATCTCCACCGCCCGGTCTTTGGTGTAGTCGCCCGCTTTGGCCCGGCCAATCATGGCCTGCCACGCTTCGGCCTGCGGGCCGAGCAGTTGGAACTTCGCGCTATTCATCGGCGCGCCAGAAGCGAACGACAAGTCGAGATGCTCTTCGTCCTTGTTCGCGCCCTGGGCGTTCAACGGCGTGGCCGAGGCGACCAGACTGGCCGGCGCTTCCAGCGGCACGCTGAACTCGCCCTCGCGTTCCTCAAAGATGAGGCGCTGATCGCTCAGGAACAAGATGCCGCCCATCGGGTCGCTGTTCGGGCGGAGCCAGTTGGCTTGCGAGGCGGCTACCCCGCCCTCGGTTGCCATCAACTGGAATGAGGCCGTAGACAACGCTTGCAACATCCAATCCACCCAGTCGAAATGAGCGCTCAGGGTATCCACCTCCGCCTGAAAATCATCGTACTGGCCGAAGATGGACTGCTCGGCGGCCTCGGCCTGGGCGCTGGCCCCGGCGGCCAGTGACTTGACCTGCATGTAAACTGGGCGGGCCGCCGCCGGATTGGCCGACGCGGCCATCACCTGTGCCATTTGCTGTTGAATGGCCGCCATACCGGCCATCAGCGCCGACGACTGCTGGCGCACATCGTCGTTCACCGTTTGCTTCACCTTGTCCCACTGCCCGGCCAGCGTTTGCACTTGCGACTCAAGCGCCTTCTCGAAAACGTAACCACGAGCGCGCGTGTCGCTCAACTGGCGCGGCAGGCCGCTGACTTTATTCTCCATATCCTCAAGCGCATCCTTGGCAAAGGCCAGCATCGCCCGTGACTGCAGGTCGTTGACCTCGGCTTGCAGTTGCAGAATGTCGGCCTGGGTGACCGGCCCGCTCAGGTCGGCCATCGAGATGCCCGCGCCTGCCGTCGCCCGCTCGCTCTCCAGCCCGCCCGACTTGGCCCGCTCAATCATCGCCTGCCACTCTTTGCTGTCCTGGCCGTCGAGGTGGAAGTGAACCGGCTGCCCGCCAAACTCGACATCAAGATGATCCTCATTGCCCAACAAACCTTTTTTGCTGGCCTTGACTCCGGCGATGTTGGCGAGCGGCGTTTCCATCACCAGTTCATGCACCAGTTCCTTATCGGTGGCAATGAACAGCACCTTCTTCTTCACGATTTCTTCCTTGCGTTCGTACAGCAGGCGCTTGTCGGTGAGATACAGGAAGCCCTGCATGTCTTCGTCCTTGCCTTCTTTGTCCAGCTTGGCTTTCACCACCAGCACCGCCGACTCGCCCTCGGCCAGCTTGAGCTTGGCTCCGGCCACCAGCTTCATCATCTCGGCGGCGCGGCTCAGGCGGCTGTTGAGCGAAGAAGCCTCAGACTCAATGTTGCCGTACAGGCCGCGAATGTTGGACTCGGCGTTATAAATGTTTTGCATCACGGCATCCACCGAAGCCGACACCGACGGCAAAACCGACCGGGCCTGCATGGCGTTGCCAGAGCGAGCCGCCAACTGCGAGAGCGGCCCGTGCAAGCCCGCCGCGCTTTGCGACAGGGCCAACGACTGTTGCTGGATGGATGTTTGCGCCTGCGGCTTCACCGACTGCCACTGGCTCATCAAATCATAAAGCTTCGAGTCCATGTCGCCGCCGTAAACATAGCCCTGCCTGCGCAACGTCTCCAGCGCCGCCGTCAACTCATTGAAGCGCTGATCCAACTGGGTGAGTTCGGTTTGCAAACTCGAAAGCGACGCCCGCGACTGAATCTGCGACACGCTGGATTGAAGGACGCTGACTTCGCTGGCAATTTCAGGCGCAACCATGCCCGCGCCCAGCGTCGGCAAGGCCGCCAGGCCGCCCATGTTCATCGCGCCGGGACGTTGAGGCATCGCGCCGGGGCGCGGCGCGGCGGGCGAAGTCGGCATAGTTCGGATCGCCGCGCCGGCCGGTTTGGCGGGCGGCGGTTGCAAGGGCCGGGGTGCAGGCGGGCGGCTCACGGCGCCGCGCAAGCCGCCGGGTTGAGGCGGCAGGATTCGTTGCCCTGCAGGCGGCATCCCATCCGGCCTCATCTGGCCCGGCCTGGGCGTCGAAGCCGGCGGTTTACTCGGCGGAGCCGAGGGGCGCGGCGCGGAAACCGGTGGTTTAGAAATCGGCGTTGAAGGTTTGGGAGCGGCAGGCCGGGGCGCCGGCGCGGAAGCGGCCGGCTTGATCGGGGGCGGTGTTGGTTTGGGCATTGCCGGTCTTGGCGCGGGCGGCTTGGGGGCCGCCGGTTTGGGCGCAGAAGGTTTTTGCGGCGGTGGAGTCGGCTTCTTGGGTGGGCCGCCGGGTCTTCCTGTAAAGTTGGTGTTAGGCACGGAGCGATCATTGCGTTTGCGGTCGAAGGTCATGGAAGGGTCTCCTTGTATAAGTTGCGCACCTGACAGGTGTCAACAACTGAAAACGCTCGGAACGGCTTAAAGAGTAACACAAACGGGGGTCACGCACAACATGCGTGACCCCCGTTTGGGTATGCAATTTATTGTAGGGCGAATTGGCAATTCGCTCTACTCAGATAGTCTGCGTCAGGATCGCGTGCAACTCACAAAGAGCGGGAAGGCTTCCGGGTTGATGACGTACCAGACGAAGTCGCCTTTGGTGTTTTCGCCTCTCTGCAAGCTCACATCGTACTTGCAGGTGAAGGTCTGCTGGTCGCCGTCGGCATACTTCACCCGCACGTCCAGATCAACTCTGGCATTGGCCGCCGTGTCTTTGGGCGAACTGATCTCGGTGCGATCTTCCAGCACGGCGATCTCGCTCACCAGCCCGCTCAGGTCATCAATCGTTTGCGATGGCTCCTGATAGCGGCCTCGGATGGTGAGCTTGGACTGTTGCGCGGCGACAGTGGCGGCAATGCTGTCGTGGATGTAACGGGTGAACGTTTCTTCCGGGGTGGCCGCCGCCTGGCTGTCGGGAGCGGCATCCACCGTCTCACCCTCGCGCGGGGTCGGGATGGGGTTGCCGCCCTGTGGTAGAACTTCACTGCCCAGGCAGGCGGTGAGTGTTATCAGAGCCACCAGCCCCAGCAGAGCAAACCGTTTGAAGTATCTTGTCACAAACATATTCCCTCCTAGAGAGTGTAAGTGAACGACAACAACACTGGCTTCTTGGATGAAATATACCGAGCACGGGCACAAACTGCGGTTTTAGCGAGAGGCTCGCGCATCATCTGGTATGATTTTACCTATGACCATCCAAGTTGAGTTCACGCCAGAGATTTTGAAAGAATTGTATTATCAACGGTACAATCATCTTG
>JACPWC010000026.1 GCA_016197225.1 Chloroflexota bacterium | reverse complement strand
GGACGCAGATGAACGCAGATTTTCGCTGATAAAAAAGAAATCTGCGTTTATCCGCGTGAATCTGCGTCCCAATTTCTTTTCATGTTAAATCCGAAAGAGCCTTACTTTTTTTCGCCAAACCGTTTCTGCCACTCGTACATCTTATTCAACGCCTCCAGCGGCGTGAGCGACGAGATGTCGAGCGACTTCAATTCATCCACCAACGGATTCGTTTCGGGGAAGAGGGCGATCTGCTGTTGGGCTTCCGGCTCGGTCTTCACCGCTTTGCCTGACGAGGCTTCGAGCGTGCCCAGAATCTCCTGCGCCCGGTTGATGACCGGCCTGGGCAGGCCGGCCATTTGGGCCACGTGAATGCCGTATGACCGATCCGCGCCGCCGGGGATGATGCGGTGCAGAAACACCACGTGGCCGCCCGCCGGGTCTTCGGTGACGGCGACGTTGTAGTTGCGAACGCCGGGGAGCAGGTTCGCTAAATCCACCAGTTCGTGATAATGCGTGGCAAACAGAGTCTTGGCCCGCAGGCGCGGGTGGCTGTGGATGTATTCGATGATAGCCCAAGCCAGCGACAGGCCGTCGTAGGTGCTCGTGCCGCGCCCGATCTCGTCCAGCACCAGCAGACTGCGGTTAGTGGCGTGGTGCAAGATGTTGGCCGTCTCCACCATCTCGACCATGAAGGTGGACTGCCCGGCGTGAATCTCGTCCTGAGCGCCGATGCGGGTGAAGATTCGATCCACCAACCCAATGGTAGCCGCCTCTGCCGGGACGAAACTGCCGATTTGCGCCATGAGCACGATCAATGCGACTTGCCGAAGGTACGTGCTTTTGCCGCTCATGTTCGGGCCGGTGATGACGCGCACGCACTCGCCCGATTCAAAGATGATGTCATTCGGCACAAACCGCTCGCCCGACGCCAGCAGTTGCTCCACCACCGGGTGCCGCCCATCTCTAATCTCTAATTCTCCACCTTCAACCAACGTCGGGCGCACATAATTGTTCCGCGCCGCCACTTCGGCCAGCGAGGCAAACACGTCCAGTCGCGCCAGCGCCCGCGCCGTGTTGAGCAATCGCGCCGCTTGCGCCGAAATCTGGGCGCACATTTCCTTGAACAGCCGGGCCTCAATTTCCAGAATGCGCTCTTCGGCGTTGAGCACCAGCGTTTCGTATTCTTTGAGGTCGGGGGTAATGAAGCGCTCGGCGTTAACCAGCGTTTGCTTGCGGATGTAGTCAGCGGGCGCGTTGACGGCGGCGGCTTTGCTGATCTCGATGTAGTAGCCGAACACTTTGTTGTAGCCAACCTTGAGCGTCTTGAGTCCGGTGCGCTCGCGCTCGGTCTTCTCCAGCCCGGCGATCCACTCGCGTGCGCCCTTCGAGGCCTGCATCACCCCGTCCAACTCCGCCGACCAGCCGGGGCGAATGACGCCGGGGTGATCAAGATTGGAGGGCAGGTCGTCGTCGGCGAGAGCCGATTGCAACAAGGAGAGAATGTCGGGGCAAGGATCGATTTGAGAGCTTAGAGATTGGAGAATTGAAGATTGAAGATTAGCCTTCAACGCCGGGGTGGCCGCCAACGCCGTCCGAATGGCCCCCGCGTCGCGGGGCGTGGCCGTGCCGCCGAGCACCCGGTTCACCAGCCGTTCCAGATCGCCCAACGGTTTGAGGGCAACGCGCACTTCGGCCCGAGTCACGCCGTCTTTGTGCAAAGCGTCCACGTGATCAAGCCGGGCATTGATCTCGCTCAAGTTAAGCAAGGGCTGGCTCACCCAGACTCTCAGCAAGCGCGCCCCCATCGGCGTAATCGTTTTATCCAGCACGCCGAGCAGTGAACCGCGAGTCTGCCCGCCGCGAATCGTTTCGGTCAGTTCAAGGTTGCGGCGCGTGGCCGCGTCCAACAGCATGAACTCGGAAGTGGAATACGTCGAGAGGCCAACCAGCAAATTGAGGGCATTGGGCCGCGTGTCCTTGAGGTATTGCAGGATCGCGCCCGCGCATCGGATCGCCAGAGGTTGGTGATCGACGCCAAAGCCGGCCAGAGTCGAGACAGAAAAATGGTCGAGGAGGAGTTGGCGGGTGAATGCTGGATCGAATTTGTGGGGGGCGAGGGAAGTTGGAGGGAGATTGGTTATTAGTAATTGGTTATTGGCGCTTTCCGGTATCAGGATTTCGGCAGGTGAGAGACGGGCCAGTTCGTGGCGAATCAGCGAGGCAACTTCGGGCGAGTCGAACTGGGTTGCGGTGAAGTGGCCGGTGGTGATGTCCACGACGGCCAGCCCGGCGCGGTTGGCGTCCACCAGCACCGCGGCCAGATAGTTGTTGCGCGTCTCGGTCAACATGCCCGGCTCGAGGATCGTGCCGGGAGTCACCACCCGCGTCACCTGTCGCGGAAACAGGCCCTTGATTGGCTCGTCACCGATCTGCTCGCAGATGGCGACGTGATAGCCTTTGGCGATCAGCCGCGCCAGGTAACTTTCAAGCGCGTGATGCGGCACGCCCGCCATGGGCACGTCACGCTCGTACTCGCGGCTGGTGAGGACGATGTCCAACTCGCGGGCTACCAGTTCGGCGTCGGCGTCGAACGTTTCGTAAAAGTCGCCGAGCCGGAAGAAGAGAACGGCGTGCGGGTACTGCTTTTTGATTTCGAGATATTGGCGGCGGACGGGAGGGGCTTCAGAGGACATAACTAGGCCGGAGTTTAGCGCAGAATTGAAAGTTCGTCTATTTCGGTGAATTTTTTAATCTGACTCGTGACAAACGCCTATGAAAAATGAGGCAAAGTCGCTTTGTTTCTTGACCAAAATCCTTTACACTTCCAAAGAATACACACTTGGAAATGGCTTGGGGATACTTGTCAATGCTTCGCAGATCTATCTCGATAGTTGGGCTGATTGCGCTTCTCGTTGTCTTTACCGCCTCAACAGTTCAAGCGGCGACCATCAATGTGGCAAATGGAATAGTCGTGGTAGCCGCAGACGGGCAATGCTCGCTCATTGAGGCCATTGTTAATGCCAATACTGACGCGGCCACGCACGCCGACTGCCCTGCCGGAAGCGGCGCGGATACGATTTCGCTGGCAACCGGGTCAACGTACACACTGACGGCAGTGGACAACACTGTTGTCAGTCTCGGCGGCAACGGTCTCCCCGCCATTACCAGTTCAATCACTATCAATGGCAACGGCGCGACGATCACGCGCGGCAATGGCGCGCCCAACTTCCGCATTTTCTACTTGGACACAGGCGGCAATTTGACGCTCAACTCCGTCACCGTGAGCAAAGGCGACACGGGGGCATATATGGGAGGCGGCATTTATAGCAACAGCGCCACACTCACGATTGCAAACGCCACTCTCTCCAATAACACCGCCGGCGGCGTGGGCGGCGGCCTTCACAGCGTCAGCAGTACGCTGACCGTCAACAACAGCACAGTCACAAACAACAGCGGCTACGGCATCGCCGTCACTTTTGGCAGCGCCACTGTCACCGGCAGCACCTTCTCAAACAACAGCGGCGACGGCCTTGTTGCGCATGGCGATCCGACGCTCACCGTTGCCAACAGCACCTTCTCAAATAATGGCGGTAGCGGCCTGGCCGTGTTGAGCGGCACAGCCACTATAACGGACAGCGCCTTTTCCAACAACCACGACACCTACAACGGCGGCGGTCTCACCATCGGAACGAATGGCAACGCCCCTGTGGTGACCGTCACTAACAGCACGTTCACTGGCAACAGCGCCAACAACATGGGTGGGGCCATCGCCAGTTCAGGCGCACTAACGATCAGCAACAGTACTATCTCCGGCAACTCTGTAAAGGCACAATAACGATTACGAGCAGTCTTATTTCTGCTAACGGAACTAGCGCGAGCAGTGGTGGCGGTGTTGGAAATAATGGGGGCGTTGTGACAATCAACAACAGTGTTGTCACGAACAATTCTGCATACAACGGCAGCGCGGGCATTATGAATGTCAATGGCACATTGACCGTTAACAACAGCAGTATTTCCAACAATTCAACAACTTATAATGATGGCGGCGGAATTTACAGCTATCAAGGCACACTCCGGGTAAATAGCAGTGCAATTTACAACAACTCAGCAGTGAACGGCGGCGGACTTTATAGCAATGGCGGAACAATTGACATTACTAACAGCACCTTCTCCAGCAACACTGCCGACCCGGTAATCGGCAGCGGCGGCGCGATTGCCACTACCGGCGCTGGGCCGATGACTATCAACAATAGCACTATTTCCAACAACAGCGCTTTCTACGGAGGCGGCATTGCATCTATCGCCGCTGTAACTATTCGCAACACCATTATTGCTAACAGCGTTTCGGGCGGAGACTGCGCCGGCTCAATAACTAACGGCGGCAACAACATTATTGAAGACAACACTTGCAGCTTCGTGGGCGGCAATGATCCGCTCTTGGGGCCGCTTGCCAACAATGGCGGCCACACGCTCACTCATGCTTTGCTATCCGGCAGTCCAGCCATAGACGCCGGCAGTGCGGCGGGCTGTACAGATGCTCAGGGCAATCCGCTGACTGCCGACCAGCGCGGCATGCCCCGGCCTCAGGGCGGGCGCTGTGACATTGGCGCGTATGAATATAATTTCATAGCTCCTACACTGAACTTTCCATCGAACGGCAACACCTCACCCACAACCCGCCCCCTCTTCGACTGGGCCAACGTCACTGGAGCCACCTCTTACACCCTCCAAATCTCCACCCAACAGAATTTCTCGACGTTCGTCTTGAACTCGATCATCTCCCCGTCCGCTTATGTGATGCCGACCGACCTGCCCCGCAACACCCTCCTCTTTTGGCGTGTTCGGGCTAACAGCATTCACGGCCCCAGCGATTGGTCGCGCACCCGCCACTTCTTCAGCGCCAACCCGCCCAGCGTGCCAGTGCTCGTCTCGCCCGCCAACGCCGCCGTTGTGTCTCCGCCGCCCACGCTCGACTGGAATGACTCGTCGCCCGCCGCCGATTACTACGAAGTGCAAATCGCAACTGTCTCGACCTTCGCCACCTTCCTGGGGCGCGGCTTCAGTGGCAAGGCCTACCAGTCCAACTTCACCCCGCAAGCCGCGCTCAGCCCAGGCACGCCTTACTTCTGGCGCGTGCGCGCCGTCAAGAACAGCGGCGCTGGCTTGGAGTTCAGCGACTGGTCGGCAGTGAGGAGCTTTACCACGCCTTAGCAAGTCCTAATCTGGCTTAACGAAAGAGGTTCTCCATGACCCGCATCTCGAATCTGATTTCACCGATATTCTCTCTGTTGATGGCAGTTGTGATTGGGGCCGCAAATTTCACACCGGGTTTAGCCGTCTCGCCAACCCAACCCGCCAACATCGCCCTCGCACCATCTACACTCTACATTGCTACCACTGGCAACGATGCTAACTCCTGTGTGACTCTAGCGTCGCCTTGCGCCACCATCAACGGCGCGATTGACAAGGCGGCAAACGGGGACATGATAAAAGTAGCTGTGGGGACTTACACAGGAATGGGCACAGAAGTGGTCACGATTAACAAGAATGTGACACTGTCTGGCGGATGGGATGCCAATTTTACGGCACAGAATGGGATGTCAACAATTAATGGGCAAAGCGTGCGCAGAGCAATTTTGATAAATGAGGGAGTAACTGTCAGCGCAGATCGCCTTATCGTCTACACTGGCAATGCTAATGGTGGCGCAATACCGTCCGAGGGCGGTGGCGGCATCTTGAATAAGGGCAATTTATCATTGGATTTGAGTGAAATCAGAAGCAGTGGAACAAGCTTCGATGGAGGCGGCATTTACAACTCCGGCAAACTAACGATTACCAATAGCACTATCGAGCAGAATTCTGCGTTTGAATTTGGGGGAGGCATTTTTAATGCTGGTTCATTAACTCTTGTTAATAGCCTTGTTATTGGCAATCATACTCAAGTTACAGGTGGCGGGATTGAGAATACGGGGACTGCCATTCTCGATAACAACACTTTGATTGGCAATCAGTATGGCGGTATTCGCAATGATGGAGGGACCGTAATTCTCAACAACAACACAATATTCAATAACGCAGGAACTACCGGCGGCGGTATAGAGATACACTTTGGTTCTATCACCCTGCGAAACACCATCATCGCAGATAATTTCGCTATTTCAAGCGGCCCTGATTGTTGGGGGCCAAATGTTTCCGAACCGGGGTCAATCATCTCAGCAGGATACAATATCATCAAAGACATATCGAATTGCAATTTTATTCAAGCCATCGGTGATCAAACAGGTGTAGACCCCGCTCTTGGCCCGTTGCAGGATAATGGCGGCCCTACACGCACATTTGCTTTATTACCAGGTAGTCCGGCTATTGACGCCGGTAACCCCTTAGGGTGCAATAGTAGCACTGGCCTCCTTACCACTGACCAACGAGGCTTTATCCGACCCCATGGCGCCGCCTGTGACATTGGCTCATACGAATATGAGCTAGCATCACCCCCCATAAATTTTCCTGCAACTGATAATGTGCCAGCTACCACCCGCCCATTATTTGATTGGATCAATGTAGGCACAGCCACCTCATACACTCTCCAAGTCTCCGTCAACCAGAACTTCACCGCCCTCGTCTTAAATATGAACGTTACACCATCGGCGTATACGATGTCAACAGATTTGCCACGCAACACACTGCTGTTTTGGCGGGTACGGACGAATGGGCCTGGGGGTCCTAGTGCTTGGTCGCGCGTCCGTCACTTCTCCAGCGCCAACCCGCCCAGCGTGCCGGTGCTTGTTTCACCCGCTAACGCCGCCACTGTGTCTCCGCCACCCACGCTCGATTGGAACGATTCCAGCCCCGCCGCTGATTACTACGAGATTCAGATCTCAACTGTCTCAACCTTTTCAACTTTCCTGGGGCGCGGCTTCGGTGGCAGGGCCTACCAGTCCAACTACATCCCGCAAGCCGCGCTCAGCCCGGGCACGCCCTACTTCTGGCGCGTGCGGGCCGTCAACGCCGCCGGGCAATTCAGTCAGTGGTCAGCGCCAAGAACCTTCACCACGCCATAACAAGTTAGCCTTCGATTCACTTACCGCAAAGGATTCTCTATGGCCCCCCATCGCCGCCTGCTCTCACAACTCACTTCCCTGCTCATGGCCGTCATCATCGGCGCCTCAACCGTTGCGCCCGGTTTGGCCGACACGCCATCCGGCCCCCCTCAACTCCCCCCGCCCGCCGACGACGCCCAACGCGCCTACCACGATCAGACCGGCAAGCTTCGCTTTCTCGCCGCCCAGCCCGGCTCAGCCATCGCCATCCCCGGCGCTCAGGAAGCGACGACTGCCGAAGGCAAGGCCCTGGCCGCCCTCAGCGTCTACGGCCAGGAGTTCGGCCTCAGCAACCCCGCTCAAGAATTGCAGGTGATGGAAGCGCCTGCCTCAACCAGCGGCCCGGCCTTTATTCGCTATCAGCAAGTCTATCAGGGCATTCCGGTGCTGGCCGGGGAGATGATTGTGGGCACCGATGAGGTGGGCAACCTGCTCTCGATGAGCGGCGAAGTCTCGCCCCAGCCGTCGCTCTCGGTCACGCCCGGCATCACAATCGAGCAGGCGCGCACGACGACACTTGAAGCCGCCGCCAAGTGGTACGAGTTGACTCCCGCCGACCTGACAACGACCGAGCCTCAACTGTGGATTTACGACGAGCGCTTGCTCCAGCCCAGCACCCGCCCTGCCGAGTTGGTGTGGCGCATGGAGGTGACGGCGACCGACTTACAGCCGATTGACGAGTTGGTGCTGGTGAACGCTCACACCGGCGGCATCAGCCTGCATTTCAATCAGATTGATGCGGCATGGGGTGAAACGCCACACACTACTTACAATCCGTTGATGCAAGCCCCAGCCACGCTTTACGTTGCCACCACTGGCAACGACTCCAACTCCTGCACGACGACGGGCGCGCCTTGCGCCACCATCAACGGCGCGATTGGCAAGGCGGCGGCCAGCGGCGACACGATAAAAGTGGCGGTGGGGACTTACACTGGGACGGGAACGGAAGTGGTGTTGGTGAATAAGAGTGTGACGCTGTCGGGAGGGTGGGATGCGGCTTTCGCCACTCAGAGCGGCATGAGTACGATAGATGGGCAGAAGGTTAAACAAGGCATCGGTCTCATTAACGGAACAACCTCTGCAATCGGCCATTTTATCGTCCAGAACGGTGTTGCATCATTTGGTGGTGGTATTAACAACAACGGCACTCTAATCCTAAGCGACACAACAATTGTTGGAAACAATACTGGAACCTCAGGTGGTTTGGGGGGCGGCATTTACAGTAGCGGCGCTCTGACCTTAAACAACGTTACCGTCACGGGTAACTCCGCCGGTTATTATGGAGGAGGTATCGCTAATGGCGGAACCCAGATGACACTAAACAACAGCACAGTGAGCAACAATACAGGAGGCGATAGAGGTGGTGGCATATATAACAGTAACGGCATTCTGGTTTTGAATAACAGCACTATCAGCGGCAACACTTCTGCTCGTGGAGGTGGTATCTATAGCGAATTTTCCGACAGCAATATAACATTGAACAGTAGCACCATCAGCAACAACGATCCTTATGGGATCTATGTAAGTTCTGGTAATGTAGCCTTAAGAAACAGCATCCTTGCCGGCAATACAGCTAGCGGCAGTATCTCGGTAGATTGTTACGGCCCTGTCAGTTCTCTAGGGTACAATCTTATTGGAAATGCCTCGCCCTGCTTTACATCCACAACTGGCGACTTGACCAATATCAATGCAAACATTGGTTCATTAATTGGCACGCCAGGCTATCATCCTCTAATATCAGGAAGTCCAGCAATAAATGCCGGAAATCCAACCGGCTGTGTGGGTAGTACAGGTACACTCAATAATGATCAAAGGGGAGTGTCTCGAGTTGGGCGGTGCGACATTGGCGCTTATGAATACACCGCACCTGGATTGGCGGCCAGCATTTCCGCCTACAGTGGCACACCACAAAAAACAGCTCCTCTAAGTGCATTCGAGATGCCTCTCTGGGCAGTAGTAATGGATGATATTGGCAGCCCGGTAAGCAACAACACAATTACATTCTCGGCACCAACAAATGGTCCCAGCGGGATGTTCATAAATAGCGGCACATCTACTACCATAGCAACAACGAATGATAGTGGCCTGGCCACAGCAGCAATATTCTCAGCTAATGGATTGCAAGGGAGTTATACGGTTACAGCAACTGTCAATGGCGTTGCTTCACCAGTTGATTTTTCATTGACCAATATAGCTAATTGGTATGTGTCCTCTGAAGGAAATGATGCAAATGATTGTCAAACACCAGTGACACCATGCGCCTCAATAAACGGCGTACTAGGAAAAAGCAACTTTGTGGCTGATGACTTTGTTTTAGTAGCAAGCGGAACTTACAAAAACAGTGGCACCGAGGTGGCGTTGCTTAATAAAAACGTTCGCCTCTTTGGCGGCTGGAGCACATCGTTTACCGAACGAAACGGGGCAACCATAATAGATGGGGAGGGAATGCGACGAGGCGTTAGAGTCTATAGCGGCGTAACAACTCGAATTGAACAATTCATTATCCGAAACGGGTCATCGATCTACACAGGAGGGGGTATCTATAACGAGGGCAACTTAACCGTAAGCAATTCTGTTATTAGCAACAACAGTAGCAAGGATGGAGGCGGTGTTTCCGGAGCAGGCGGTTCAATTATTTTGAGAAACAGCACCATCAGTAGTAACACTGCATCATCTATGGGTGGTGGTATCTTCAATCAGAGCAATAGTAGAACCGTTTTGATTAATAGTACGCTAGCCAATAATGCAGCTTCTTGGGGCGGGGGCATTTATCTTTATGGCCCTCTCAAGCTACAGAACTCTATCTTAGCTAAGAATACAGCTCTGCAAGGCCCAGATTGTTATGATTATTCCTTAGGCCCCTATAGCATGATCTCTACTGGTTATAACCTTGTTGGAGCTTCTGCCTGTGATATTGGTACAACAACCGGTGATCACATCGGTACTCCTGACAACCCAATTAATCTCGCACTAGGACCACTGCAAGATAATGGAGGCCCTACTCCTACACACGCCCTTCTAGCAGGCAGTCTAGCAATTGACTCGGGCAATCCCACGACGCCCGGCAACAGTGATATCGCCTGTCTCTCTACAGATCAGCGAGGGGTTGTTCGACCACAAGGTCCTCGCTGTGACATGGGTGCATTCGAGGGGTCACTGCCTAGTCCACTCACTTATACAGCCAATAATGGCGCTACGGTGCCCGGCAACTTTCTGTGCAGTCAAAATCAACTCTTATGCACTAATGGCGCTGATCCTCATGCCGACGCTGCCCACCTCCATGCTCATCAAACTGACAACTTCTATACTACCTATCATAATCGAGACAGCATTAACAATGCTGGAATGGCAATTGTTTCGACCGTCCACTACAAATCCGGCTACGCCAACGCCTTCTGGAGCGGCCAATATCAGCAGATGGTCTACGGCGACGCCTACGGCTTCCCGCTGGCCGACGATGTCGTCGCCCACGAACTCACCCACGGCGTCACCGACTACGAATCCAACCTCTTCTACTATTACCAGTCGGGCGCAATTAACGAATCCTTCTCCGATGTCTGGGGCGAGTTTGTTGACTTGACTAACGGCGCAGGCACTGACACCGCTTCGGTCAGATGGAAAATGGGCGAAGATGTTTCCGGCCTCGGCGCAATCCGCGACATGAAGAACCCGCCTGCTAACGGCGACCCGGACAAGATGACCAGTTCGCTCTACTACAAAGGCGCTGGTGACAACGGCGGCGTCCACACCAACAGCGGCGTCAACAACAAGGCCGTTTATCTGATGACCGACGGCGGCACTTTCAATGGCAAAACCGTCACCGGCCTCGGCATCCCCAAAGTCGCCGCCATCTATTACAAAGTTCAGACTGACTTGCTCACTTCGGGCGCGGACTACACTGACTTGTATTACGCCCTCTCGCAAGCCTGCGCTTCTCTCGTGGGCGGCGCGCTGGGCATCACCAACGAAGATTGCCAGTCCGTGCGCGATGCCGCCGACGCAGTGCAGATGAACAGTCAACCGGTTGCCAACTTCAACCCCGAGGCCGCTCTCTGCCCGACGAACATGGCGCTCAACAGCACTCTCTTCTTCGACGACCTGGAAGCCAGCATTCCTAACAATTGGACGTTTGGCTCCATAAGCGGCCCTGCCACCTGGAGCCGGTCCACGGATTACGCCGCCAGCGGCCTCTTCGAGTTATACAGCAGTCATACCGACTTTGCCAATTCTTTTGCAGCCATGGTCGCTGATGAACCAAATCTGTCGGCCAATGCCTTCTTGCATTTCAAGCACAGCTTTGGCTTTGAAGATAGTGGCGCCTCTTTTTGGGACGGCGGCATAGTGGAGTACAGCACTGACAACGGTTCCACCTGGTTCGATGCCAAACCACTCTTCAGCGACGGTAAAAACTATGGCGGCAAAATTGCCGCCGCTGGCACTTTCGGCAACCCCCTGGCGGGTAGGGATGCCTTTGTGGCCAACAGCCACGGTTACGTCTCCTCACGCTACAATCTCAGTTCACTCGTCGGGCAGAATGTTCGCTTCCGCTGGCGCTTCGGCACTGATTTCATCGGCGGCGACCTGAACTGGCTGGTAGATGATGTCCGCATCTACACTTGTACCGGCGTGCCAAACATTCCGTCTCTCCTCATCCCAGCCGCCAACAGCCTGACGACCGATTACACCCCGACTTTGGATTGGGCCGATTCGTCGCCCGGCCTTGACCATTACCAACTTCAGGTTGACGACAATAGCGACTTCCTTTCGTTGCTTCTCGATCAAATCACAACACCGTCCACTTACACTTTTGCAACGCCTCTCGCTCCCGCCAAGACTTACTACTGGCGAGTCCGAGCTTTCAACGGGGCGGGCCAGAGCAGTGACTGGTCGCCCACACGAACTCTTTACACTGCTGTCGTGCCGCCCGGTGTCAACTTCCCGGCCAACAACGGCGCTGTGCCTACCACCCGCCCGCTCTTCGACTGGGCAAATGTGACTGGAGCCACCTCGTATACCCTTCAAATCTCCACCCAGCAGAATTTCTCGGCGTTCGTCTTGAACCAGATCATCTCGCCGTCGGCTTACGTGATGCCGACCGACCTGCCGCGCAGTGCCCTGCTCTTCTGGCGGGTGCGGGCCAACGGTTTGCATGGCTCTGGCGACTGGTCGCGAGTCCGCCACTTCGACAGCGCCAACCCGCCCGGCGTGCCGGTGCTGGTCTCGCCTCTCAACGC
Source organism: Chloroflexota bacterium (assembly GCA_016197225.1). NCBI lineage: Bacteria > Bacillati > Chloroflexota > Chloroflexota bacterium. The sequence continues at coordinate 9,108 of JACPWC010000026.1, read as the reverse complement.
CGCCGTTGTGACTCTGCCGCCCACGCTCGACTGGAACGACTCCAGCCCGGCGGCGGATTACTACGAGATTCAGCTTTCAACTAACCCGACCTTCGCCACCTTGCTGGGGCGTGGCTTCAGTGGACGGAGCAATCAGTCGTCCTACATTCCGTCGGCGGCGCTTGGTTCTAACACTACCTATCACTGGCGCGTGCGGGCCGTCAACGCCGCCGGGCAGTTCAGCGAGTGGTCGGCGGCCAGAAACTTCCAGACACCGCCGTAAACTTTCACTTCAGACCGACGCGGTACGCTACGCGGAAACCGCGTCGGTCTGAAAGCCGCTTTTCAAAGAAACCCGGTTTCCCCGACACGAGTCGGCGGAAACCGGGTTTCTGCTTGTATAATGAGTCCACTTCCAATCCAACCCAGGAGCCTTCATGTTCAGCCTCGAATCTGCCCTCGCCCACGTTCGCGTCCACAAAGACTACGTCCTGCGCGAACTCAAAGACTTCGTCGCCATCCCCAGCGTCTCCACCCTGCCCGATCACAAGCCCCACATGTTGCGCGCCGCCGAATACGTCGCCAACATCATGCGGACGATGGGCATGAGCCAGGTGGCGATCATGCCCACCGACGGCCATCCTGTGGTTTACGGCGAGTGGCTGAACGCGCCGGGCAAGCCGACGGTGCTGGTGTACGGCCATTACGATGTTCAACCGGTTGACCCGCTGAACGAGTGGCTCAGCGATCCGTTTGAACCGACGGTGCGCGGGGATAACTTGTACGGTCGTGGCGCGTCCGACATGAAAGGCCAGGACATCGCCTTCCTGGCCGCCATTGCCTCCTCCCTGCAACACGGCGGCGGCCTGAACTGCAACGTCAAGATTCTCATCGAGGGCGAAGAGGAGATCGGCTCGCCCAACCTGGGCAAGCTCATCACCGAAAACAAGGACAAGCTCAAGTGCGACTTCTCGCTCAACGCCGACTCCGGCATCCTTCGCCCCGACCTGCCGGCCATCATCTACGGCCTGCGCGGCCTGGCCTACTTTGAGCTTTGGGTGCGCGGCCCGGAGCACGACCTGCACTCCGGCACGTTCGGCGGCACCCTCCTCAACCCGGCCCAGGCCTTGTGTGAACTCATCGCCGGAATGCACGACAAGGATGGCCGCATCACTCTGCCCGGCTATTATGACCGGGTACGGTCACTCACCGACGAAGAACGCGCCGACATGGCCCGCATCCCCTACGACGAACCCCGGTCACTGCGAGAGGCCGGCAACCCGCCCATGCACTTCGGTGAGAAGGGTTACACCACCGTCGAGCGGGCCGGGGCGCGCCCCACCCTCGAAATCAACGGCCTCTACTCCGGCTTCATCGGCGAAGGCAGCAAGACCGTTTTGCCCGGCAAAGCCATGGCCAAAATTTCCATGCGCCTCGTGCCTGATCAAGACCCAGAAGAAGTCGAAGCGCAACTGCGTGAGTACCTGACGAAGAACACACCGCCAACCGTCACCTGGGACCTCAAAGCCTTTGGCAAAGGCCCCGGCATCCTCACCCCACGCGACTCGGTTGGGGCCAAAGCGGCGGCCAAAGCTCTGGAAACCGTCTTCGGCGTCAAACCCGTCTTCCGGCGTGAAGGCGGTAGCGTACCCGTCGTCAGTCAGATCAAAGAGATTCTTGGCGTGGACTCGGTCATCATGGGTTTCGGCCTGCCCGACGACAACCTGCACGCCCCCAACGAAAAATTCCACCTGCCCAATTTCTATCGGGGCATCGAGTCGTACATTCACTTCTTTGCCAACCTGTGACGATTTTAGATTGCGGATTTTGGATTGTTGATTGAAGACAATCCAAAATCTAAAATCCAAAATCCAAAATCGCTATGCGCCTCTCACATCTCTTCGGCAAAACCCTTCGCGAAGCTCCAGCAGGCGCCGGGCCGGCTTCACGCCAACTCGCCCTCCGCGCCGCCCTGCTCCGCCCCACGAGCGTGGGCGACATATACCTGCCGCTGGGCTGGCGGACGCGCGAGCGCCTGCTCAACGTCCTGCGCGCCGAACTCGACGCGGCGGGCGGGCAGGAGTTCTCCTCGCCCGACATGGACGCCGAAGCGCTGGTGGCCGAAATGTCGCGCCGCGACATCAACTCGTACCGCGACCTGCCCAAAGTGTTTTACAGCGCCGGCAAAACCGTTCGCGGCTACGCCCTGCAAGCCGACTTTGAAACCCTGCGCGCCGCCTGCGCCCGCGCCTTCGCCAATTGCGATCTCAAGCTGACCGAGATCGAAGCCGACTCCGGCATTGACTTTGTTTTGACTCACGACCAGGGCGGGGAGGCATTCCTGCAATGCGATTCCTGCGGTCACGCCGCCACCCCCGGGGCTGCTGAGTTCATCGTCGAACCGTGCGGTGACACCGACGTAACTTCCTTGTTAATAGAAAAAGTGGCGACGCCAAACTGCAACACCATCGCCGCCCTGGCCACTTTCCTCAACATTCCCAAATGCCGGACGCTCAAAGCCCTGATGTGCATCTACGACGAGCGCGAATTTATCTTCGTCGTCGTGCGCGGCGACCTGGACGTGAGCGAACAGAAAGTGCAGCGCGTCCTGGGCGGTGGCCCGCTGCGCCCGGCCACCGAAGCGGAGATCGACGACGCGGGCGCGACGCCCGGCTACGCCTCGCCGCGCGGCCTGCACATTGCCCCCTCGCCCGCCGACCGTTCGCAAACGTTTGTCACCGTCATCGCCGACGACTCTATTCACACCAGCGCCAACTACGCCGCCGGCGCAAACGAAGCGGGCTATCACTTCGTCAACGTCAACTACCCGCGCGATTTTTCGGCCACCCTGATCGCCAACGTGGCCCTGCCGGTGGATGGCCTGCACTGCGGCGATTGCAAGACCGGTTCCCTCCGCGAGACTCGCGCTTTCCGCCTGGGCGGTTGCCGCCAGTGGGAGTCGGCGGCCACGGCCCTCTCACCTGAAGGCCGCCCACAACCGTTGACGGTTTCCACCTGTGAGATTGACGTGGACGGATTGCTGTCGGCCATCATCGAGACTCACCGCGACGGGGCCGGTCTCGTCTGGCCGGAAGCCATTGCCCCGTTTCACTATCATCTCGTCAAGCTGGGCAAAGCGCCCGAAACGGCGGCCGCCGCCGACCAGCTTTACGCCGAACTGCTGATGAAAGGCAAACGGGTGTTGTACGATGACCGCGACGAGTCGGCAGGAGTGAAGTTCGCCGACGCCGACCTGCTCGGTCTGCCGGTGCGGATCACAGTGAGCGACAAAAGCCTGAAGGCCGGCGGCGCGGAAGTGAAGCGCCGGACGAGCGCCGATAAAGAAATCGTCGCCCTTGACTCAATTGCTTGACACCGTCGTCGCTCTTCGTCCGCGTCCTCGCGGACAGCCCGCGAGGACGCGGGCTTGAAGCAACTTAATCGTTGCCCTCGACGAATTGCTTGACACTTCACGGGCCTATGCTTATAATCCTGACCAGTACCGGGTTCAACTTATTAGAAGTCAACGAAAAGTGGGCAACCCCCACTTTTCTGTTTTGTAGGGCGAATTGACAGTTCGCCCAACAATTGATTCTGGAGAACAGCTAGTCCAATGAAAAGTGAGTTCACCCTCGCCTTCAACGAAATCGCCGAACACAGCAAACTGAAGCGCGAGGTTATTATCGAAGCGCTTGAGAATGCGCTGGTGTCGGCCTACCGCCGCGAGGTCAACGCCTCGACCGCCCAGCACGTAGTGGCTCAGGTGGACATGAACACCGAGTCGTTCCGCATCTACGCCGAAAAAGAGGTCGTAGAGGAGGTGGTGGACGTGCGCACCGAAGTCGCCCTCGACGACGCGCAGAAGGTGGACCCGGAGATCAAACTGGGCGACATGATCACCGTTGAGTCCACGCCGCCCAAAAACTTCGGGCGCATTGCGGCCCAAACGGCCAAGCAGGTGATCCTCCAGCGCCTGCGCGAGTCGGAGCGCGAGAGCCAGTATCAGGAATATGCCAGCCGCGAGGGCGACATCATTCACGGCACGGTGCAGAGCGTGTCGCCCCAAAATGTAACCCTGGGGCTGGGCCGCACCGAGGCGGTGATGCCGCGCAACCAGCAAGTGCCGGGCGAGCGCTACCGCGCCCACGACAAATTGCGCGCCTACGTGTTGGAAGTCAAAAAGAGTTCACGCGGGCCGCAGATCATCGTCTCGCGCACTCACAAAAATATGCTCCGGCGTTTGCTCGAAAACGAAGTGCCGGAAATTTACAACGGCCTGGTCGAGATCAAATCCATTGCTCGCGAGCCGGGCCACCGCTCCAAAGTGGCCGTGGCCGCCTTGCAGGAAGGCGTGGACCCGGTGGGCGCGTGCGTGGGCATGCGCGGCGTCCGCATCCAGTCCATCGTCAAGGAACTCAACGACGAGAAGATTGACGTGATCGAATGGAACAGCGACCCGGCGGCCTTCATTGCCAAGTCGCTCAGCCCGGCCCGCGTGTCGGGCGTGTATCTCGACGACGACCCGATCAACGGGCGGACGGCCACGGTGGTCGTGCCGGACGATCAACTCTCGCTGGCGATTGGCCGCGAAGGCCAGAATGCGCGGCTGGCGGCCAAGCTCACCAACTGGCGCATTGACATCAAGAGCGTCACCGAGGCGGCGGGCGAAACCATCAAGCAGTTGCGGGCCAACGCCGGTCTGTCCGAGAAGCTCATGCCGCAACTGGATCAGGCCGAGCTGACGCTGACCAAGAAGGCCGAGGGCAAGCCCATCATGCCCGAGGAATACACCAATCTGAGCAAACTCGTGGAAACGCACGAGAAGCTTCAGGCGCAGGGGCGGCAGGCGGTTCGGGCCGAGAAGGCGCAAAAGGTGGCCGCCATCCGGGCCACCATCAACCCGGCGGCTTACCAAGTCAAACTCCAGGACTCCGGCCTGCCCGACAAGATCATCAAGCTTTTGCGCGAGGGCGATTACGACACGGTCGGCCAGGTGCTGGAAGCGATGGCGATTGACGAGGATCGCATTCTGGGCCTGGAAGGGTTTGGCCCGAAGTCAATGGAAGAACTTAAGACCGGTTTGGCCGCCGTCCAGATGCCCGAACCGGAATCCGCGCCCGAAACCCCGACCAAGCCCGAAGCTGTTGCCGAAGAAATGGCCGAACCGGCAGTGGCGGTTGCCCCGGCGATTGAGGGCGAGGCTGCCGAAGCCGTCGTGGCCGGCCCCGAAGTCGAAGTCGAGCAAACCATCGAAGAATTGATCGGCGACGAGGATGGAGAGGAAGAGGATGCTACCTCGCCAACCGGCAAGAAGAAGAAAGGCAAAAAGAAGGGCAAGGTCACACGTGAGGTGACGTACGACGAAGACCTGGGCGTTTTCGTTACGACGAAGAAGCGCAAGTCCAGCCGTCTGACGGGCTGGGGCGATCCGGAATAGCGCGATGGCTTCGCCCCGACGCAGGCCGCCCCAGCGAACGTGTATTGCCTGCCGCGAGGTCTTGAGCAAGCGCTCGCTGATTCGACTGGTGCGAACGAACGAAGGAACAGAGATTGACCCGACAGGCAAACGATCAGGGCGCGGCGCTTACTTGCACGACCGCCGCCGTTGCTGGGAAATTGCTCTCAAAGACGGGACGCTTTTGGAACACGCGTTGAAGACAACGATGACCCCGGACGAGCGCGAGCGGCTCCGCGCTTATAGCTTGACCCTGCCGGAATAACTTTATGAGCCGCTTATTCAATGCCGCGAGTGTAGCCCCAGGCTGAGTTGCTTTGGCGCCCGGCCAGCCTCACTCGTGCCTTGATCCCACGGAGGTGCGATATGAGCGACACCGGGCGAAAAGTCATTGAACTCCCGACCACTGTCACCGTACGACAGTTGGCCGACACCATCAAAGCCAGCCCGATTGACATCATCAAGCAATTGATGTCCAACGGGATGATGGCCACCATCAACCAGCAGATTGATTACGACACAGCCGCCATCGTCATCAGCGAATTTGGCTACGAGGCCCAGCCCGAAGCCGCCCCGGAAGTTGCCCCCGAAAAAGAGCAGGCGCCTACCGTCGAGTGGCGCAAGCTGATTGAAAAAGAGGCGGCGGACGATCTGGTGATCCGGCCTCCGGTCGTCACCATTCTCGGCCACGTCGATCATGGCAAGACTTCCCTGCTCGACGTGATCCGCAAGACCAACGTGGCCGCCGGGGAAGCCGGCGGCATCACCCAGCGCATCGGCGCTTACCAGATTCTCCATAACAACCGCAAGATCACCTTCCTCGACACGCCGGGCCACGAGGCCTTTACCGCCATGCGGGCGCGCGGCGCGCAAGCCACCGACATTGCCGTGCTGGTGGTGGCCGCCGACGACGGCGTGATGCCCCAAACTCGCGAGGCGGTGGCGCACGCCAAAGCCGCCCGCGTGCCGATCATCGTCGCCCTCAACAAGATTGACAAGGCCAACGCCAGCCCGGATCGGGTGAAGCAACAGCTCACAGACATTGAGTTGACGCCCGACGATTGGGGCGGGAACACGATGGTGGTTCCGGTGTCGGCCAAACAAAAGAAGGGCATTGACGACCTGCTCGAAGCCATCCTGCTCACCGCCGACGAAAGCCCGATCAAATCCAACCCACAGGCCTCAGCCGCCGGAACGGTGGTGGAAGCCGAAGTGGACAAGGCCCGGGGCGTGGTGGCGACGGTGCTGGTGCAAAACGGCACGCTCCGCACCGGCGACGCGCTGGTGGCCGGGCTGGTGCATGGCCGCATCCGGCGCATGTTTGACGATCACGGCCAGGTGATCACCGAAGCGCCGCCCTCGGCGCCCGTCTCCATTCTCGGCCTGTCGGACGTGCCCGTGCCGGGCGACATTTTCCGGGTGGTCGAGTCGGAGCGTGAGGCGCGGGTCATTGTCGAAGAGCGCAGGCTGGCGGCCAAGGAAGCGGCGGCCAAACCGGCGCAGGCCATGAGCCTGGATCAGGTCTTTGCCAAGTTCCAGGCCGGAGAGACGAAGGAACTGGCACTGGTGGTGAAGGCCGATCTGCAAGGTTCATTGGAGCCTATCGTCAACTCCATCGAAAAACTCGGCACCGACGACATCAAAGTCAACGTGCTCTACGGGGAAACCGGCAACGTCACCGAGAACGACGTGCTGCTGGCCTCGGCCTCCAAAGCCATCATCGTCGGGTTCTCCGTCACCGCCGACCAGGCCGCCACCCGCCTGGCCGAGAAAGAGGGCGTCTCGATCCGGTTGTACGACGTGATCTACCGCTTGACCGAAGACATCGAAAAGGCGCTCAAGGGCATGTTGGCCCCCGAATACAAAGATGTGCTGATCGGCAAGGCCGAGGTGCGCCAGGTGTTCCGCATTCCCAGGATGGGCAACATTGCCGGGTCGTACATTCGCGACGGCGAAGCGCGCCGCAACGCCACTGCCCGCGTGGTCCGCAACGGGCAAAAGTTGTTCGAGGGCAAAATCTCGTCGCTCAAGCACCTCAAGGACGACGTGCGCGAGGTGCGGCAGGGCTTCGAGTGCGGCATCGGCCTCGACGGTTTCGAAAGCTTCAAGCCCGGCGACGTGGTCGAGTTTTATACCAAAGAGCAGGTTGAATAAACGCTTTCCACGAAGGCACACGAAGTTTCACCAAGAAAATAACTTCGTGTTCCTTCGTGTGTTTTCGTGGATCAAACCAGATGGCAAATCAAGTGCGTCAAAAACGTGTGGCTGACCGGATTCGGGCCGAGATCGGCGATCTGCTGACTCGGGAGATGGCCGACCCGCGCCTCAAACTTGTCACTGTCACCGACGTGGGCGTGGATCGTGAACTGGCTTACGCCAACGTCTGGGTGTGCCGCGCCGACGGCAACGCCGCCGAGAAAGAAGTCATGGCGGCGCTGGAGGGGGCCAAAGGCTTTTTGCGGCGCGAGATTGCGACCCGAGTGCAATTGCGTAACGCGCCCCAGCTTATCTTTCACTGGGATCATGCGCCTGATCACGCCGAGAAGATCGCACATGTTTTGGATGATTTGAAAAGTGAAACGTCGGGCACAGCCCGCGACAAGCACGCGAACGACAAACGTCAAGGGTAAGTTCTCGTTTGACGTTTGACAAACTACTGCCTCGTGACACCTCAACCAACAGCCCGCGCCCTGATCGCCAGCGCCCAACGCATTCTGCTTCTCACCCACGTTTCGCCCGACGGCGACGCGATGGGTTCATTACTCGGCTTGCACTGGGCGCTGAAGGCGTGCGGCAAAGAAACGCTCCCCGTCAGCGCCGACGGTTGCCCCGACACGTTTCGCTTCCTGCCGGGCAGCGCCGAGGTCGCCAACCGCGCCAAAGAGCCATTCGATCTGGTCATCACCCTCGACTGCGCCGACCTGGGCCGGGCCGGCAAACCGGCCGAGGCGCTGGGCCAGCCGCCGGACATCAACATTGATCACCACGCCACCAACCCCGGCTTTGGCCGCCTGAATTTTGTGACGCCGGAGGCGGCTTCCACTGCCGAAATCATCTTCGACCTGCTCCCGCAATTTGGCCTGCCGCTCACCGGGCCGGCCGCCGAGTGTTTGCTGTGCGGCGTCGTCTCGGACACACTTGGCTTTCGCACGTCTAACACTACCGCTAAAGTTCTGACGACTGCTCAAAAACTCATGGCCGCCGGGGCCGACCTGCCGCGCATTTACGATCATGCCCTCAACCGCCGCTCGTTCAACGCCGTGCAGTTGTGGGGCCAGGCGCTGGCGCGCGCGACCTTGAGCGACGGCCTGGCCTGGACGACGATCCCGTTGTCAATTAAGCAAGCGGTGGGTTACAACGGCAAAGGCGACGCCGACCTGATTAACGTGCTGACTACCATCAACGAAGCCGATGTCTTTCTGATCTTCGTCGAGCACGAGAAGGACGAAGTCAAAGTGAGTTGGCGGGCGCGGCCCGGCTGGGACGTTGCCAAGATCGCCCAGTCGTTTGGCGGCGGTGGGCACGTGTCGGCGGCGGGCGCGAACCTCAAGAACATCTCGCTGGCCGAAGCTGAAGAGAAAGTGCTGGCGGCCACTCGAAAGATAATGTCAAATGCAAAATGACAAATGACAAGCATCGTCATTTGCCATTTGTCATTTATCATTTTTCCATGA
>JACPWC010000025.1 GCA_016197225.1 Chloroflexota bacterium | reverse complement strand
GGGCCAGGTCGGCGCGCTCGGCAATTTGCCTCATGCTTGTGCCGTGATAGCCCTTCTTCAGAAATAGAGCGTAGGCGGCTTCGATGATGGCGGCGTAGGTTTGTTCACCTTTGGAAAGTGGTTTTTCTTCGGGCATTTTGGCGGCCTGCGAAAAATGAACGCTCGTTCACATTCTATACCTGATAACAGGGCTGTCAAGAGGCAAAAAAACAGGACTTGCAAGTGGCCTTGCAAATCCTGTGCCAATGCCTTTCAGATAACATGAGGAGCCAGCACGCCCACGTGCTGGCCCCGGCATCCGGGGATGCCTGCCTCCTCAAGGGTTGTGATATATGAAAGTTATCGGGGCGCGTAACGTTTGGTCAGGCCCGGTAGTTTGCTCTACTTTCAGCTACATCCGAAAAATACTTCGTGCCTGCCTGGATGACATGCTGGATGAACTCCAGTGTGAGCTTGAAGTCTTCGGGGTTGGCGGGTTGCCGGACAGAGAGAGCCGGGTTCGGACGCCCGTCCCACGTTCGATCAATCAGCCCGGCCCAGGATGGGTCGAGGTTGGCTTTAGCCCACTCCGCCCCGGCGCGCTTGGAGCCGGGGAAGCCGTTTTGGAGATCGTGCAACATGCGGCAGTAGCTCAAGACGATGAATGTTTGATAGAACCGATTGTTGTATTGCTCGGGTTCAGCCAGGATTTGCCGCCCCCACCCGCTCATGACTTCCATGATCTCCTGGCGCAACATCTCGATGGGGATCGGGTCAACCAGCGTCACCGGATCAGGCCCGGCCAGAGAGACGCCATGCTCACGCACCACCCAGCGGACGACGATGGTGTTGCAATGGTCGGCCTTGATGAGTGACCGGCTTCCGTTGTCGAGATACCAGAGTTGCTTGCCACGTTGAGAATAGTGTCTCAGAACATCCTTCGGGAAATAGGAGCCTTCCAGGTGCTGTGCCCAGCCGCAATCGAGGTTGTAGATACGCTCGTGCATAATCTGCAGAGCTTGAACTTGATCGTCCGACAATTCTTGCTCGACGGCGATGACAAAATCAACGTCGCTGTGACGATCAAAATCGCCCACCGCGAACGAACCTTGCAGGCAGGCGGCGAGGAATGTGTCACCCAGAACATTCTGAACGCTGCCTACCAACTCACGAAGGACGTCGTTTAGCTCTGGATAAGGTGTTGGAAGGGGCATGCTTTCCTGTTACTCGGTATGTGCCTGCTTCTCTTCCAGTTGGGACTAAGTGCCTATCCTAATAACCCAGCGGCTCTGAAAGCGACGAGGGCGCAGGCGAAATGCAGAAAAGCGATGTAATTCTCAACAGACTTATCCCAGCGAATCAAAATGCGCCGAAAGCGATTCATCCAACTGTGAGTCCGTTCGACTACCCAGCGCCGGGCTTTGAAGCCAGCTTCGCGCTTGAGGGCCAGAGCTTCTTCACCCCGCGCTCGAATATGAGCAGTGAAACCAAACTCTTGCAACGTCTGGCGCACTTCGTCATCGTCATAGCCTTTATCCAGGCACAGGCCTTGCGGCTGTTCAGGCGTTGGCTCTGGACGTTGCACCGGGTTGCTCTCAACGGTCTCTCGCACCATCTTCATATCATTCCGATTAGCCCCGTCAACGGCCAAGCCAACGGGGATGCCGTTGGCGTCCGTCAACAGACTCCGTTTGACGCCGGACTTGCCGCGATCGGTCGGGTTTTTGCCGGTTTTTTTCCCCGCCCAATGGTGCTTTGGTCATCGCGCCATCCATACT